>NZ_JBFAOO010000139.1:0-19138 GCF_040675265.1 Microbispora sp. NPDC049633 | reverse complement strand
TCTCTCCCCAGCTCCCGTGAGGCCCCGGGGCCGGGCCGCGCACACGCGCGACCCGGCCCTTCGCCATGTCCTCACCCCCACGCCGCCACCACGTCGCCGGCGTTCCAGGCCAGGCCGACGCCCTCCGCGTCGGGCCGGATTCCGGCCAGCGACACCACCGCGAGGCCGCCCGTTTCCGGGTCGAAGCCCGGCACCTGAGTGGCGTCGCGGCGCAAGGCGGCCAGATCGTGGCCGTCGAACGGAGTGCCGAGCCACTTGACGGAGCCCGCGAACAGCACCCGCCGCGCCACCGGCGCCCGGTCCGCGCCGACCAGGTCCACCTCCGGGGAGAACCGGCGGTTCCACCAGCCGCCGACGGCCTCCGCGTCCGGCCAGGGCAGTTCTCCCGCCATGGCGGCCATGCCCAGGGCCTGTCTGACGATCGGTTCGACGGCCCGGCCGCGCAGACTCGCCCAGCGTCGCCGTACGAGCCGGAAGGCGAGGTCGGGGCGTCCCCGGCGGGAGTGTTCGGCCGCGGCGCGCAGGACGCCCAGGTACATCCGCAGGTTGTGCTCCCGTACGCGGTACAGCGCCGGCTTCCCGGGCTGGACGGACAGCGGTTCGTCCATCGCCAGGACGCGCTTCTCGCCGGTGAGCCTGCGCAGGAGAGGGGACAGCGACCCGGACTGCAGTGGACCCTCGCGTCCGCCCGCCGTCGCGGCGATGGCGGTGTGGGTCCTGTCGCCGCTGCCGACCGCTTCCAGCACCCGGCGGGCCTGGTCGGGTGAGGGGAACTCGGCGAGCAGGACGGACTCGGGCACGCCGAAGAGGGCGGACGCGGGGTCCTCGCACTCCTGCCGGATGAACTCCATGGGGGGAGTGCCGTGCGGCCAGGCGCGCAGCACCCCCGGCAGCCCTCCGCTCGCGAGGTACGCGTCGACGGCGTCACCTCCGGTCAGCCCAAGCGCCCCGGCGGTCTCCGCGGGATACGCCATCACCCCACCGACGCGTTGTCTCCTCCTGGAGCTGACCTCAGCTCCCGTGATGCGCGCGGCCGGGTGTGTTCCCACCGCCCGGCTCCGGGCATCCTTCCGAGAGGGAGGCCCGGCACCATGACCGCTGCCCGCGACGTACGCGACAGGTACACGGCCGCGTTCGACGCCCACGACGTCGAGGCGCTCCTTCGCACCGTGAACCCGGCCGTGGTGACGGTCAGCCCGGAAGGCGTGACTCAGGGTCGTGACGAGCTGGCGGCTTACCTGGAGCAGTTCTGGGAGGCCTTCCCGGACGTCCGTACGGTGATCACGGAGACCTTCGACGTCGGCGACACCACGTTCGACGAGCTGCTCATGGTGGGCACTCACACGGGGCCGTACACGTTGCCCGACGGAGAGGTGATCTCCGGGACGAACCGCCGCATCGCCGTGCGCTCCTGTTACATCTGCACTGTCGAGAACGACCTTGTGGTGAGCCTCCGCGTCTATTTCGACCAGTTGGAGTTGCTGACCCAGCTTCGCGGTTCGACGGGGCTTCCCCACTGACGGGCAGCAGGCCCGGGGCGCTACGAGGTGCGGCGCGGTGGGAGCAGGGCGTTGACGCGGTCGGAGTCGGGCCAGACGTAGGGAAGGTCGTCGGGGTCGCCGGGGAACCTCGGGCCGTAGAAGTCCGGATCCTTGCGCAGCAGGGCCGAGCGGTGACTGAGGTGGAGGGCGGGGTCGCCGAGCCACGGCGGCAGTTCGCCCGCCTCCGCGAGGGCCGTCTGGGCGCGGGGTGCCTCGATGCCCCGGCACTCGAGCAGCTCTCTGCTCATCGTCCCGGCGCAGGTGTCGGCGCGGCCCAGGTCGCACCAGGCCGCGACGATCTCCAGGCCGTAGCGGACCAGCGCCTCCTCGTAGCCGGCCCACATGTGCGCCACCGGATGGTGCCGCCAGCCGTACCCGGGGATGGTCAGCGTCCGCAGGACCTGCAGGGCCTCGACCCGCTGCTTGCCGAGGCGGAGCGGGTCGAGGACGCGGGCGGTGGCCGCGAAGTCCGGGTACGGCAGGAACGTCTGCATGACGCCGGGGTGGGTACCCGGGTCCGCCGGAGATATCCCCGCACGCAGGGAGATCTCCGGCGGAGGAGGCGTCAGTCGAACAGCACGATCTGCCGGAGCACCTCGCCGCCGCGCAGGGCGGCGACGGCCTCGTTCAGGTCGCCGATCCTGATCCGGGAGCTGATCATGCTCTCCAGGTCGAGCTTGCCCGCCTTGTAGAGGTTCACGAAGCGCGGGAAGTCCCTGCGGACGTCGGCGTCGCCGTACAGCGAGCTGAGGATGTTCTTGCCCTCGAACAGCAGGGAGAAGGCGGTCAGCGGCACCTGGTCGTCCATGGCGCCCGCGCCGACGACGATGACGTCGCCGCCGCGCCGCGTCGCCTGCCAGGCGGTCATGATGGCGGCCGACTTGCCGACCACCTCGAAGCCGTGGTCGAAGCCCTGGCCGCCGGTCAGCGTGCCGATGGCGTCCATGAGCTGGTCGGGGGTGCAGGCGTGGGTGGCGCCCACCTTCTTCGCGAGCGCGTGCTTGGACTCCAGCGGGTCGATCGCGAGGATCGTGGTCGCGCCGGAGACGCGGGCGCCCTGGATCACCGACAGGCCGACGCCGCCGCAGCCGACGACCGCCACGGTCGCGCCGGGGCGCACCTTCGCGGTGTTGAGCACCGCGCCGACGCCCGTCGTGATGCCGCAGCCGATCAGCGCCGCCGCCTCGTACGGCACGTCCGCGTCGACCTTGATCGCGCCCTGCCACGGCACGATGATCTCCTCGGCCCAGGTGCCGCAGCCGGCCATGCCGAACGCCGGGGTGTCGCCGCCGAACCGGAAGCGGGGCTCGGCGAAGCTCTTCATCATGTACGTCATGCAGAGGTTCGGCTGACCGACGTTGCAGCTCGGGCAGTCGCCGCAGGCGGGCGTCCAGTTGATGATGACGTGGTCGCCCGGCTGCACGGTGGTGACGCCGTCGCCCACCTCGACGACCTCGCCCGCACCCTCGTGACCGGGAATGATCGGGAGCGGCTGCGGAAGCATCCCGGTGAGCACCGAGAGATCGGAGTGGCAGACACCGGTGGCCCTGACCCGCACCCGGACGTCGCCCGGGCCCACCGGCGTCAGCGTGAAGTCGTCTCTGATGTCGAGCTTTTCGTCGCCGACCGCGTGCAGAAGCGCGCCGCGCATGGGGACCTCCTGGTCTTTCCGGGGGTGGAGTGCCGCGCGGTCACTCGTCGTCGAGCGACAGCGCGGCCTTGGGGCAGGACCGGACCGCGTGGCGGACCCGGTCGAGCAGTTCGGCGGGCGGCTCGGGCATCAGCACGTGGAGGTTGTCCTCGTCGTCGACCTCGAAGACCTCCGGCGCCAGGCCCATGCAGACGGCGTTGGCCTCGCACACGTCGTAGTCGACCTTGATCTTCATGGCGCGTTCTCCTCCTGTGCGTCACGTCGCGCTGGAGTTCACACGCTATCGCCGAGTTTGCGGTGGTCCCAGGAGACGACGCGAACCGGCTCGACCACGTACGCCACACGCTTGCGCGCGGTGTGCTCGACGTACTCCCGCATCCCGGGATCGTCGACGGGCCCTCCGGCCATGCGCCCGACGATGCCCAGGCCGGCCTCCAGGACGGCCGCCGGGTCGTCGACCAGCCGCGCCTTGCCGTAGACGAGCACGCCGCGCAGCTGCGCGTAGTCGTCCCCGGTCTCGATCAGGCAGCTCACCCGCGGGTCCCGCGCGATGTTGTGGGCCTTCTGCGACTTGGCGTACGTCCAGAACGTCACGTGGCCGTCGTCGAGCCCGTAGAACATCGTGACCAGATGAGGCGTGCCGTCGGGGTTGATGGTGGCGAGCTGGAGCTTGCCGGCGGCCCGCAGGAGCTCGGCGATCTCTTCATCGCTCATCGCGATGCGCGCGCGCTGATTCACGAAGCAAAGTAGAACATGTTCCATCAGGGCCGACAAGGGGCTGGCCGAACATCGTTCGGGTCGCCCGAGTAGGGTGCGCCTCATGCTGACTCCGATGCCCGACGACCTGCGCCGCGCCGCCGAGAAGGCGCGCGGTTTCATGCCGCCCGCCGAGGGCGAGGCGCTGTACGAGATCGCCTGCGCGTACGGCTCCCGCGGCCCGATCTGCGAGATCGGTACGTACTGCGGCAAGTCGGCGATCTACCTGGGCGCCGGGGCGCGGCGGGCGGGCACGGTGGTCTTCACGGTGGACCACCACAGGGGATCGGAGGAGATCCAGCCGGGCTGGCCGCACCACGACCCCGAGCTGGTGGACCCGAGGACCGGGCGGATGGACTCGCTGCCGTTCTTCCGGGACACGATCGCCGCCGCCGGCCTGGAGGACGAGGTGGTCGCGATCGTGGGCGCCTCGGCGACGGTCGCCCGTCACTGGTCGACCCCGCTGGCCGTGCTGTTCATCGACGGCGCCCACTCGGAGGAGCCGGTGACGGCCGACTACGAGGGATGGGCGCCGCACGTGATGCGGGGCGGCGCGCTGGTCTTCCACGACATCTATCCCGACCCGGCCGAGGGCGGGCAGGCGCCGTACCGGGTCTACCTGCGCGCGCTGGAGTCGGGCGCGTTCCGCGAGGTGCGCGTGACCGGGTCCCTGCGCGTGCTGGAACGCCTCTGACGGCGTGCCCCGCCGGGCATGCTCACTCGACGACCGCGGTGGCCTCGACCTCGACCAGATGCTCGGGCACGTCCAGCGCCGCGACGCCCACCAGCGTGGCCGGTGGCACCGGGGCGCTCCCCAGCTTCGCCGCCGCCCGCGCGATTCCGTCCAGCAGCAGGGGCATCTTGGCGGGAGTCCAGTCGACGACGTAGACGGTCAGTTTCGCCACGTCGGCGAAGGAAGCGCCGGCCCCGGCCAGAGCGGTGGCGACGTTGAGATAACACCGCTCGACCTGGGCGGCGAGGTCGCCTTCGCCGATCGTGACCCCGTCGGCGTCCCAGGCGACCTGTCCGGCGACGAAGACCAGCTTCGACCCGGTCGCGACCGACACCTGCCGGTAGGCGTCGATCTCCGGCAGTCCTGCGGGGTTCAGCAAAGTGAGGGCCATGATGACCGCCTTCTCAGTAGTCTCTTGTGGTTACTGAGGAACTGTAGGAGAGTGGCCCCTGACAAGGAAGAACGCACTTTTAAGTGACAGGGGAACCTCATGGTGACCAAGCAGTTCAGCGGCTCGCCGGAGGAAGCGGACCTGACGCGCGCGGACTCTCTGGCGCGGGAGATCTTCTCGGACATCGCCAACAAGTGGGCGTTGCTGATCATCGAATCGATCGGTGATCGCACCCGGCGCTTCAGCGAGTTGCGCGACGAGATCGAGGGCATCAGCCACAAGATGCTCACCCAGAACCTGCGCATGCTGGAGCGCAACGGCCTGGTCGAGCGGACCGTGCACCCCACCGTGCCGCCGCGGGTCGACTACACCCTCACCGAGCCGGGCCGGGCGCTGCGGGCGGTCGTCGACGGGATGTGCGACTGGACCCACCGGTACCTCGGTGACATCGAGGCCTCCCGCGGCCGCTTCGCCGGCTGAAAGCCGTGCGCGGCCGGCTCGTCAGGCGCGGGCGCGCTCGCAGCCGCACTCGCCGGTGATGCGGGCCTGCCGGCCGCCGGCGTCGCGGAAGATCCCCGAGCCGGGGGTCGCGCGGGAGAGGGCGTCCGCGGCGAGCACCACCGCGGCGGCGGTGTAGCCCGACCGCTCGTTGGGGAAGTGCCGCTCGTTCACGAACTGCCATCCGGTCCAGTAGGAACCGTCCGCGTGGCGCAGGTGCTGCATGTCGGCGAACACCGCCAGCGCGCGCTCCCGCAGCCCGGCGGCGTCGAGCGCGAGCACCAGTTCGCACGACTCCGCGCCGGTCACCCAGGGCTGGTCGGAGACGCAGCGCGCGCCGAGGCCGGGCACGACGAAGGTGTCCCACTCCAGGTCGAGGCGCCGGGCCGCCGCCGGGCCGCGTACGGCGCCGCCGAGCACGGGGTAGTACCAGTCCATCGAGAACCGGCTCTTGTCGGCGAACGCCTCCGGGTGGTCGGCGATCACGTGGCCCAACTGGTCGGCGGCGAGCTCCCAGTCGGGCTGCGGGTCGCCCAGCCGTTCGGCGAGCAGCGCCCCGCACCGCAGGCCCTGGTGGATCGACGAGGACCCGGTGAGCAGGGCGTACTCCGCCGGACGGCCCTCGGCGTCGCGCTGCCAGAGCACCTCGCCGCGCGCGGTCTGCAGGCCGATGACGAAGTCGAGGGCCCGGGTCACCACCGGCCACATCGACCGGGCGAAGTCCTCGTCGCCGGTCACCAGCAGGTCGTGCCAGATCCCCACCGCGATGTACGCCGCGTGGTTGGACTCCCCGGCCGCCTCGGCGGGCTCGCCGTCGCGCACCTTCATCGGCCAGGAGCCGTCCGGGCGCTGGTGCCGTACGAGCCAGTCGTAGCCCTTGCGGGCTTCGGCGCGCAGCCCGGCGACGGTCAGCGCCATGAGGCACTCGATGTGGTTCCACGCGTCGATGTGGCCCTCGGGCCAGGGCACGCCGCCCTGGTCGTCCTGGATCGCGGCGATGCTCTCGGCCGTACGGACGACCTGCTCGGCGGTGATGATCCCCGAAACGTCCGGCAGCGGCCTCATGCGGGCTTCCGGACGTAGACCACCACGCTCTTGCCGATCAGGGGGTTGAGCACGGCCTCGGCCAGCCGGGTGGCGAGGGGGCGCTTCATGATGTCCCAGACGAGAAGCTCGTGGTAGGCCTTGGCCAGCGGGTGCTCGTCGTCGTTCACCCCGACGGCGCACTTGATCCACCAGTACGGCGAGTGCAGGCCGTGGGCGTAGTGGTGGCCGCCGACCTCAAGACCGGAGGCCTTCAGCTTCGCCTGGAGCTCCGCCAACGTATAAATCCGGATATGTCCGCCGGGGGCCGTGTGGTAGTCCTCCGACAGGGCCCAGCAGATCCGCTCGGGCAGGAAGCTCGGCACCGTGATCGCGGCCCGGCCGCCCGGCTTCAGCACGCGTACGATCTCGCGCATCGCGGCCATGTCGTCGGGGATGTGCTCCAGCACCTCCGCGGCGATGACGCGGTCGAACGACGCGTCGGGGAACGGCATGTCGAGGGCGTCGCCGACCACGGTGTCGCCGGTCGCGCCCGCCGGCACCTCGCCCTCCTTGTCCATGGCCGCGAACATGACCGCCACGCTCTCCATCTCGGCGGCGTCCATGTCGAAGGCGACCACGTCGGCGCCCCGGCGCAGCACCTCGAAGGCGTGCCGGCCACCACCGGCCCCGAGGTCGAGGACACGGTCGCCCGGTCCGACGGGCAGCCGGTTGAAGTCGACGGTCAGCACTCGCTGCCTGCCTTTCGTCAGTTCTGGGGAGTCACCGCGAGGGGGTGTGGGCGGCGATGGCCTCGTGGTAGGCCTCGACCGTGCGGCGCGCGACCACCGGCCACGCGTAGCGCTCCATGACGCGCTCGTAGCCGCGCCGGCCGAACTCGGCGCGCTCCTCGGGGGAGTCGAGCAGGCGGCGCAGCACGGCGGCCAGCTCCTCGGGGTCGCCCGGCGTCACCTGCACGGCCGCGTCGCCGACCACCTCGGGCAGGGCGCCCGTACGCGAGGCGACCAGCGGCGTGCCGCACGCCATGTGCTCGACGGCCGGCAGCGAGAACCCCTCGTACAGCGAGGGGACCACCGCGACCTCGGAGGTGGCGATCAGCTCGGCCAGCTCCTCGTCGGGGATGCCGTGCACGAACCGAACGCGGTCGTGCAGCGACAGCTCGTTGACGAGCTGCTCGGTCGGTCCGCCCGGCGTCGGCCTGCTGACCACGGTGAGGTTCACGTCCCGCTCCGTGGCGAGCTTGGCGACCGCCCGCAGCAGGGTCGCCACGCCCTTCATGGGAGAGTCGGCGCTGGCGACGGCGACGATCGAGTCGTCCCGCTTCGGTAGTTCCGGCCGGGGGTGGAAGAACCGCGTGTCGACCCCGAGCGGGATCAGCCGCATGTTGGACTGCGGCACGTTGAAGTCGCGATGGATGTCGGCCAGCGACGACTCGCTGACCGTCAGGATCGGGCTGAGCCGGGGCGCCACGATGCTCTGCATGCGCACGAAGCCGTACCAGCGGCGCATCGACAGCCGCTTCCAGCCCTTGGCGGCCTTCAGCTCGATCCGCCGGTCCACGCTGATCGGGTGGTGGATCGTGCCGACCACGGGGAGCAGCTTCTTGATGCCGAGCAGGCCGTAGCCCAGCGTCTGGTTGTCCTGGACGACGTCGAAGTCGCGCCGCCGCCTCTTCAGCTCCCGGTAGGCCCGCAGGCTGAAGGTCAGCGGCTCGGGGAAGCCGGCCGTCCACATCGTGGCGACCTCGAGCGCGTCGATCCAGTCGCGGTATTCGTCGAGCTTGGGCGTGCGGAACGGGTCCTCGTCGCGGTAGAGGTCCAGGCTCGGCACCTTGTTGAGGATCACGCCGTCGTCCAGCTCCGGGTACGGCTGGCCCGAGAAGACCTCGACGTGGTGGCCCAGAGCGACGAGCTCGCGGCTTATGTGGCGCAGGTACACCCCCTGGCCGCCGCAGGTGGGCTTGCTGCGGTAGGACAGCAGCGCGACTCGCAGCCTCTCCGCCAAAGGGCACCCCTTTCCAGCCGGTTTCCCGCCGTGCCCCCGTGGGGCTGCTGCCAGGAACACTACCATTTGACCTTAGATGGGGTAGGTGAGGTGGAAAGGGTCCTCGATCGACTGTCACCCTGCCCGACCTGGGGTGTTAGCTTACTCGAACGAGATTCGGTGTAACACGTTCTAGCGATGTATATGTAGGCACGGCCGGGCAGGGCGGTACATTCGCCTCTCATAGGCCAAGTTGGGCGCTACGAGGAGGATCCGTTGGCCAGGCGTGCGCTGATCACCGGCATCACCGGTCAGGACGGCTCCTATCTCGCGGAACACCTGCTGAGTGAGGGATACGAGGTCTGGGGCCTGGTCCGGGGGCAGGCCAACCCCCGCGTCCCGCGGGTGCGCCGGCTCCTGCAGGACGTACGGCTGGTCCGCGGCGACCTGCTCGACCAGGGGTCGCTGATCTCCGCCGTGGAGAAGGTGCAGCCGGACGAGGTCTACAACCTGGGCGCGATCTCGTTCGTGCCGATGTCGTGGGAGCAGGCCGAGCTGACCGGCGAGGTGACCGGCATGGGCGTGCTCCGCGTGCTCGAGGCCATCCGCGTCTGCTCGGGCATCACCGCCTCGCGGGGCTCGGCGGCCGGGCAGATCCGCTTCTACCAGGCGTCGTCCTCCGAGATGTTCGGCCAGGTCAGGGAGACGCCGCAGACCGAGCGCACCCCCTTCCACCCCAGGTCGCCGTACGGCGTGGCCAAGGCGTACGGGCACTTCCTCACGCAGAACTACCGCGAGTCGTACGGGATGTTCGCGGTGTCGGGGATCCTGTTCAACCACGAGTCGCCCCGGCGGGGAGCCGAGTTCGTCACCCGCAAGGTCTCGCTCGGCGTCGCGCGGATCAAGCTCGGCATGGCCGCGGAGCTACGCCTGGGCAACCTGGAGGCGCGCCGCGACTGGGGCTTCGCCGGTGACTTCGTCCGCGCCATGCACATGATGCTGTCGGCCGCCGAGCCCGAGGACTACGTCATCGGCACCGGGCGCACCCACTCCGTGCGCGAGCTGGCCGAGGCGGCGTTCGCCGCCGCCGATCTGGACTGGGAGCGGTACGTCGTCTGCGACGCGGCCCTGCACCGCCCGGCGGAGGTCGACCTGCTGTGCGCGGACCCGAAGAAGGCCCGCACGCAGCTCGGCTGGGAGCCGACGGTGTCGTTCGAGGAGCTCGTGGGGATGATGGTCGAGGCCGACCTGCGCCTGCTCGCCGACGGCGGCGACCCCGAGCAGGACTCCTCCTGGGCCTGACATCCCCATGAGGCGCGGGCTCAGGAGAGGTCCGTGTAGGTCACCGCGCAGGGCACGCCGTTGAGGGTGAAGTCGGTCGGCTTGTCGTTGACCCCGCTGTAGGTGCCCTGGAAGCCGACGGAGGCGCTCGCGCCGGGAGCGATGCTCTTCAGGTAAGCGGGGTTGGCGGCCTGAACGCTCGGGGGTGTCTGCGTCCAGGTCGCGCTCCAGCTGGTCGTGATCTTCTGGGTGCCGGAGAACAGGAACTGCAGGATCCAGGGGCTGAAGGGTGTGGAGCCGGTGTTGGCGATCGTCAACAGGGCGGTGAAGCCCGTGGCCCAGTCGACGCTGGCGTAGGTCACCTGGCACGCGTAACCGGGCGGGGGCGTCAGGGCCGAGGCGTGAGCGGGGGCGACCGTCAGCCCGGCCAGCAGGAGACCGGCCGTTGCGACACGGGACGACGTTCGAGAAAAGCGCATAAATCCACCTTTGGGATGCAACTCGCGATGCGGAGTGCTTTGGGGCGGGAAGGGCGGGTTCCAGCGCATCGTGTGCCGCCCAGCACCCGCCGTCAAGGTCCCTGTGCGCGCGTGAAGAGCGCGCCCACTCGGCGCGCGGACTGTCGAGGCGGCCATGCGCAGAATTGACATAAAACCTACCAAGTGTGCATGCTTTCTGCATGCGGCAATCCGACGTGGCCGGGTCTCCTGGCGTGGTGTTCCCCGGGGCGGAGGCGTCGGCACGGCGCGGGCACGAGAGGGCCGTGCTCGGCCTGCTGCGCGCGCACGGCCCGCTCAACCGGGGTGAGCTCGGCCGGCGGTGCGGCCTGTCGCGCACGACCCTGCACGAGGCTCTCAGCGGGCTGCTGGCCGCGGGCGCGGTGATCGAGGCGGCGCCGGACGACGCGCCACGGGGCAGGGGCCGCCCCGCCGGGAAACTCGCCCTCAACCCCGCGGTGGGCCAGGCCGTCGGCATCGACTTCGCCCGCCGTGCGGTGCACGTCGCGGCCGTGGACGTGACTTACGAGGTCCTGGGCACGGCGGGGGAGGCGCACGCGCCCGGCCTGCCGTGGCCGGACCGGGTGGCGCTCGCCGAGCGGCTCGTCCGCAGGGTCGTCGGCGGCGAGGTGTGGCTCAGGGCGCTCAGGGGCGTCGGCGTGGGCCTCGTGGGCCCGGTGGCCAGGGCGGCCGGCGAGTCGCCGGCCGCCGTCGAGTCCCTGCTCCGGGAGCGCTTCGGCGGGCCGGTGCTGCCGGACAACAACACCAGGCTCGCGGCGCTCGCCGAGTCGACGTGGGGCGCGGCCGCCGGCGCCCAGGACGTGCTCTACCTGCGGCTGTCGTACGGGGTCGGCGGCGGGGTGGTGGCCGGAGGGACGCTGCACCGCGGTGCCGACGGGGTGTCCGGGGAGATCGGGCACATCCCGGTGGACCCGGCGGGAAGGCGCTGCGAGTGCGGCGGCACGGGCTGCCTGGAGACCGTCGCCTCGATCAGGGCGGTGCTCGACGCGTACCGTGCCCGCGGCGGCCGCGGCGACGGCCTGCCCGCGCTGGCGGCCGCCGCGGAGGCGGGCGACCCGCTCGTCCTGGGCCTGCTGCGCGATGTCGGCGTCCAGATCGGGCGGGTGCTCGCCGCGTTGTCCAACGCGATCGGGCCCAGGGTGATCGTCGTCGGCGGGGAACTGGCCGAGATCGGCGCCCCGCTCCTGGGGCCCGTCCAGGAGGCCCTGCACGCGGGCGCGGTGCCGATCTCGCGCCACCGGCTGACCCTGCGCCGAGCGGCGCTCGGAGACGTCGCGGGCGCCCTCGGCGGCGTCGCGCTGGCGATGGGGGAGTCTCCGCTGCTGTCGCGCTACGCGGCCGCGGAGCCGGAGACCGGCCCCGCGGACCCGCGCGCCGGAGGCTACGAGGCGGTTCCGGCCGGGCGACGCCTTGCGCTGACCGGCTGACCGCGCCGCCGGCGGCTGTGCGCCCCGTCAGTCGAGGGCGACGGGGAGGGTCTTGATGCCGTTGATGAAGTAGGACCTCAGCCGCTTGGCCTCGCCGGTCTGCCGGATGCCGGGCAGGCGCTGGGCCAGCACCTCGAACAGCACCCGAAGCTCCAGCTTGGCCAGGTGGTTGCCGAGGCAGAAGTGCGCTCCGCCGCCGCCGAAGCCGATCTGGGGGTTGGGGTCGCGGCCGATGTCGAACTCGTCGGGCCGCTCGAAGACCTCCGCGTCCCGGTTCGCCGACGCGTAGAAGACCACCACCTTGTCGCCCTCGGCGATCTTCTGACCGCGGATCTCGGTGTCCGCGGTGGCCGTACGCCGGAACAGGTTGACCGGGGACACCCAGCGGACGATCTCGTCGGCGGCCGTCCTGGCGAGGGAGGGGTCGTCCACCAGGCGCTTCCACTGGTCCGGGTGCTCGAAGAGGGTCAGCATGCCGCCGGACGCCGCGTTCCTGGTGGTCTCGTTGCCCGCCACGATGAGCAGCAGGACGAACAGGTCGAACTCGTCCTCGGTCAGCGTCTGCCCGTCCTCGTCGGGCTGCAGCAGCTTGGTGACGATGTCGTCGCGGGGGTGCTGCCTGCGTGCCTCGGCCAGGGTGTGGGCGTACGAGTAGACCTCGAGGGCGGCGGCCTGCCCCTCCTCCGGGCTGGTGGCGTAGTCGGGGTCGTCGCTGCCGATCATGCGGTTGGACCACTCGAAGATCTTGTCCCGGTCCTCGACCGGCGCGCCGAGCAGCTCGCAGATCACGTACAGCGGGAGCGGCGCGGCGATGTCCCGCACGAAGTCGACCTCGGGCTTGCGCTGGACCTCGTCCATCAGCGCGTGGCAGATGTCGCGGATGTGATCCTCCAGCCGCCCGATCTGGCGCGGGGTGAAACCGCGGTTGACCAGCGAGCGGCGCCGGGTGTGGTCGGGCGGGTCCTGGTTGAGCATCATCAGGCGCTGGAGCTCGCGTTGCTCCTCGGGCATCTCGTCGAACAGCGCCAGCTTGCGGGCCGAGGAGAACAGATCGGAATGGCGGGAGACGTGGACGACGTCCGCGTGCTTGGTGATCGCCCAGAATCCGGGCCAGTCGTCCTGCCCCTCGTGCCAGTAGACGGGCGCGTCGTCCCTGAGCCGGCGGAGCTGCTCGTGCGGCACCCCGCTCCGCGCGTAACGGTCCTTGTCGACGAGGTTGATTTCCATACATCCACCTAATCGGGTTCGGCTGCCCTTGGTAAGAGGGATGATCGCCCTGTCGGCGCGGTGCGTGCGGTCGGCGCTTGCTCGGTCGAGAACCGATCTGAAACGTGTTCTATTACGCGTGCGACGGCCCGTCAAGGGACCCGGAGGTGACGGAGCGCTGCCGCCGTCCGTCCTATTCCTCCTGGCCGCCCCACCGGCCGGTGCCGGTGGGGCGTTCCCGCAGCCGTCTGATGGTCTCCGCCAGCTCGGCACGGGTGTGGATGCCGAGCTTGCGGTAGATGCGCGCGAGGTGGGTGTCCACGGTCCGCTTGCTGATGGACAGCTCCGTCGCGACCTGGAGGTTGCTCATGCCCCGCAGGACCAGGTCGGTGACCCGCATCTCCCCGGCCGTCAGCGGTGAGGGGCCACCGGCATGCCCGCCGCGGGGCCGTCCGCCGGCACCGGTGAGGTTGCGCTCGGCGAGCGCGGCGAGTCGTACGGCGCCGCGGTCGTCGGCGAGCGCGTACGCCTCGCTGAGCGTGTCGTGGGCCCGGCGCGCCTCCCCGGCGGCCTGCAGGGCGATGCCCATGCGCACCATCGCGCGCAGGCGCTCGATGCCGCCGTCGGCCCCGTCGAGCACGGTCAGCGCCTCGGTGAGCAGGTCGAGGCGGCGATCACCCTCGGCGGTCGTGCTCATGGTGCTCAGCGCGCGGCCGATGCCGTAGGGGGCTCCCCAGGCCCGGGCCAGCTCCAGCTCCTCCTCGGCCAGACGGCGGGCGGTCACGCGCTGGCCGAGCCGCAGATAGGCCAGCGCCGCCTGGCCGCGCCAGCCCCCGCAGGCGGGGTTGACCACCCCGGCCGACAGCAGCTGCCGCCCGGCCTCCAGCAGGGCCCGCAGCCCCTCGCGTACGTCGCCCCTGGCGATCGAGACCCGGCCCTGGACCTCCAGCAGTGCTCCGTGCAGGAAGGGATGCACCGGCTCGCGCGCGGCGACCTCGTCGAACAGCGCGTGCGCGACGTCGAGCTCGTCGCGCTCGAGAAGCACGCGGGCCGCGCAGGACACGGCGGCGGCCTGCAGTCCGATGGCGTGCGACCCCCGCGCGAAGAGGATGGCCTCGCGCGCGTGCGCCAGCGACGCGCTCAACTCCCCCCTGCGGTAGGCGACGTCCGACAGCAGCGTGACGGCGAGGGCCTGCCCGGTCATCGAGGCGTGCGCCCGCGCGTCGGCGGCGACCTGCTCCGACCAGTACGCCGCCTCGTCCACGCGGCCCGCCCACAGCAGCGCGATGACCAGCGTCGGCGGGATCGGCCCGCCCCCGTCGAGGCAGCGCCGGGCCAGGGTCAGCGTGCGCTCGCGGTGCTTTCCCCTGGCCGCGCCGGACAGTGCGGCGGTGGCGAGGTAGTCCTGTGCTCCGGCGCTCGTGCCGGCGCCGAGGTGCCGCATCGCCGCGCGTGAGCCGTACGACTGGCCGGTGAGCAGTGCCTGCGCGCTGAGCCTCAGCAGCACCTCGCGGCGGTCGGGGAGCCGGCCGTCCGGGTCGTCGTCGAGACCGCGGGCGATGTCGCAGAAGGCCGACGCGGCCTCCGGGGAGTTGAGCGTCAGCAGGGTGGTGGCGAAGGGCGCCAGGGAGTCGGCCCGCTCGCCGATGCCGTCGGCGAGCGCGGTCACGGTGCGGAAGTGCCGCAGGCAGGCGGGGATGTCGAGGTGCGCCTCGACCGCGCCCAGCTCGGCGGTCACCTGGAGGATTGTCTGGTCCTTGGCCGTGGCGAGTGCCCGGTGGAGGTAGCGGGTCGCGTCCTCCCAGGCGTTCTCGGAGACCGCCTCCCGCGCGGCCTCGCGCAGCACCGACACGGCCCACGGGTCGCCGGTGGGACTGGCCGACAGCAGGTGCCGCGCCGACCGTTTGGGCGGCGAGCCGAGGCGGTGCAGCAGCGAGGCCGCCCGCCGGTGCAACTCGTCGCGCGCGCGGGGATCCATCCGCGCGAGGATCGTCGACTGGATGAGGTCGTGCGTGAACCGCTGCGGCGGGCTGCCCTCCAGCAGGCCCGCCCCCGCGAGTGCCTGTCCCGCCTCCTCGGCCGCGACCGCGCCGTACCCGGCCAGCATCGCCGCCGTCTCCAGCCCGGCGTACGGCGCGATGATGGCCAGGCTCTGCAGGAGGGTGAGGAGGGACGGATACCTGCCGCCGAGCCATTCGAGGACGGTCTCCGACAGGGCGATGGCGCCGATCCGTAGCACCCTGGGCAGTTCCGAGCGTTCCGGCAGGACGTCGGCGGCGGCCAGCCGTGCCGCCGTCTCCAGCAGGAGCAGCGGGTTGCCCTTGGTGAGGCGGTGACAGGCGCTCACGATCTCGTCGTCCACGGAGGCGCCCAGCACCGACCCGACGAGCGTGGCGGCGCATTTCCGGCAGAGCGCGGAGGGCCTCAGCGATCGCGCGTACGGCAGCGTCATGATGTCCCGGACCGTCTCGCCGGCGCCGCGGTCGTTCGCGTCGCAGGTCAGGATCATCGCGATGGGCAGGCCGTCGAGCCGCCTGGCGATGTAGGAGCACCACTGCGCCGACTGAGGGTCGGCATGGTTGAGGTCGTCGACCGCGATGATGAGCGGCTGCCCCGCGGTCAGCGAGCGGGTCGCCCGGTAGAGGTCGTCGAGCAGCGTGGCGGGCACGCCCGGCGCGCTGCCGTCGTACGACACGGCCGCCATCGCGGGTGCGTGCACGTTGGCGTCGAGGACGGCGGCGGGGGCGCCGAGGTCGGCCCGTCCCGAACCGCTCATCATCGGATCGAACAACTGCCGGACGATGCCGAACGCGAAGGAGCGCTCGTCGGCGTGACCCCGGGCGCTGAGGACCACTCCACCCGGCCTGCGTGCGAGCGCCGCGTGCAGCAGCCGGGTCTTCCCGATTCCCCGGGTGCCCTGAATCACCAGTACGGCCGGCCGCCCAGCGGAAAGCCCGGCCAGTACGTCGTCGACGACCTCTAGCTCCTTGTCACGGTGCAGTAGTACCGGCCGCCCTGAGGCCATCCCTACCCCCGGACCACATGCTTATTTTTCTCGACACACGGATCATGCCGGACAGGGTCGGCCTTCTGTCAATACGTGAAATCCAGTCGAGTAAACACACTGTCGCCGACAAGTAGTGGTTGATTTCCGTCATGATTTCCGGTCCGATGACTGGGGTGAAACGCCCATTCGTAGCCGGAACCCGTACACCGGCGGGTATTCGGGCGGCCGAATTCCGCGGCGGGCCGGCGGCCGGTGCCGTCGGAGCCCGTGGGGCATACGTATTCCGCCGCGCGGCCGGCGCTACGCATCGCCGTACGCACCGGTCCGCATTTCCAGGTGTGCGGGCGCCGCGTACGTATATATCCGTATGGCGATTACGTCTTTACTTCTTCCCGAATTCAATGGAATTCTCCGCGTATCGGCTAATCGCCCAGTGAATGGCGGGGGCATGGAACGGCCACGGCTCAAGGCGCACTTCAGCACCGAAGTCCTCGACGACGCGAAGGTCTTCCTTCTGGCGGAAGGCCAGCACTATCTCGTACGCGGCGCGGGCTCGGGCCGCGTCCTCCCCTATCTCGACGGCCGGCACACGATGATGGACATCGTCCAGGCGCTGGCCGGCGAACTGTCACCGGCCCAGACGGTCCTCGCCATCCGGCGCTATGAGGCCGCCGGACACCTGGTCGAGGGCCGGCCGGCCCTGACCGACCCGGTGCTCGCCTTCTGGGACGCGCAGGGCATCGACCCCTCGGCCGTCGTCACGGCCCTGGAGCAGACCTCCTTCCGCGTGTTCGCGGGCACGGGCGTCGACCCCGGACCGGTCGAGGCGCTGCTGCGCGAGCACGGGCTGCGCACGGATCCGGACGGCGACGGCATGGTCGTGGCGGTGGTCGACGACTACCTGGACCCGGGCCTGGAGGAGCTCAACGCCGAGTGCCTGGCGGCCGGGCGGCCCTGGGTGCTGGTCCGGCCGGCCGGCACCGTGGCCTGGCTCGGGCCGCTGTTCCAGCCGGGGGACACGGGCTGCTGGGCCTGCATGTCCCAGCGGCTCGCGGGCAACCGGCAGGTCGAGCGTTACCTGGCGGGCAAGCGAGGCGACGGGCGGCCGGGCCATCCGGTGCGCGAGGCCCTGCCGGGCGGCGTGGCCGCGGTGGGCGGGCTGCTCGCGGCCGAGCTCGTGCGGACCGTCGCCACCGGCAACCCCTCGACGCTGCAGGGCACGATGATCACGGTCGACCTGCGCACGCTCACCACCGCCGAGCACCAGATGGTCCGGCTGCCGCAGTGCCCGGTGTGCGGCGATCCCTCGCTGATCGGCGAGCGCGAGCCGAAGGTGGCGCTGGCCTCGCGGACCGCCAGGCACGTGACCGACGGCGGCTACCGGGTCGAGCAGCCCTCGGCGACGTACGCCCGGCTCGAGCGGCACATCAGCCCCTATCTCGGCGCGGTCACCCGGCTGCGCCCGTGGGCCGACGAGGACAACGGCGTGACCTACAGCTTCACCGCGGGTCACAACTTCGCGATGCTCGGCGACAACATGGACCTGCTGCGCCGCAACCTGCGCGGGCAGAGCGGAGGCAAGGGCCGGACCGAGATCCAGGCCAAGGTCAGCGCGCTGTGCGAGGCGATCGAGCGCTACTCGGGCGTGTGGCGCGGCGAGGAGCCGGTGCTCAAGGCGGCCTACGCCGACATCGAGGGCGGCCTCGCGGTCCACCCGGACGACCTGCTGCTGTTCTCGGACAAGCAGTACGGCGACCGGTCGGCCTGGAACAGCGACCCCTCGCACCGGCTGCACCTGGTGCCCGAGAGGTTCCGCACCGACCTGCCGCTGGACTGGTCGCGGGCCTGGTCGCTGACCGCCGACGAGGAGCGGCTGATCCCGGCCGGATACGCCTGGTACGGCCACCCCGACCTGGAACGCCACTTCTACTGCGTCGGCGACTCCAACGGCAGCGCCTCGGGCAACACGCTGGAGGAGGCGATCCTGCAGGGGTTCTGCGAGGTGGTGGAGCGGGACGCGGTCGCGCTGTGGTGGTACAACCGGGCCCGCAGGCCCGCCTTCGACCTCGACTCGCTCAACGAGCCGTACATCGACACGCTGCGCGAGTTCTACGCCGAGATGGGCCGCAGCCTGTGGCTGCTCGACCTGACCACCGACCTCGGCGTGCCGGCCTTCGCCGGCGTCTCCCACCGGCTCGACCACCCGGTGCAGGACATCATCGTGGGGTTCGGCGCCCACCTCGATCCCCGGATCGCCGCGCTGCGGACGCTGACCGAGGTCAACCAGTTCCTCCCCTCCGTACGCCGCAGGGACGAGAACGGCGAGACGATCTATCACGACGACGACATCGCCACGCTCCGCTGGTGGAAGGACACCACCATCGAGAGCGACCCCTGGCTGCTGCCCGATCCCGCGCAGCGTCCCCGCACGCTCGCGGACCACCTGGTGCCGCAGGACGCCGACCTCGCGGCCGACGTCGAGACCTGCGTCGCCCGGGCCGCCGCCTGCGGGCTGGAGATGATCGTGCTCGACCAGACCCGGCCGGACCTGGAGCTCAACGTGGCCCGGGTGCTGGTTCCCGGGATGCGCCACTTCTGGCGCCGGCTCGGCCCGGGCCGCCTGTACGACGTCCCGGTGGCCCTCGGCTGGCGGACGCAGCCGGCCACGGAGGAGGAACTCAACCCCACGAGCGTCTTCTTCTGACCCGATAGGGGGAGCGATGCACACCGTTGAGGTGCGGCTGCGCCGCGACGCCGGCCTGTCGGAACCGGAGACGCCGGGGGCGGTCACTTTGACCACGCCGTTCGGCCCGGCCGCGCTGCGGGGCCTGCCCGCGGGCGTGGTCGCCGCGCTGCGCGCCCTCGCGGGCCGCGGCGCGAGCGAGGAGGAGCTGTCCGGGATCGTCGCCGGACACGACGGCGAGGGCGGGCTGCTGCGCTGGCACCTGCTGCTGCGCAAGCTGTCGGCCGGGGCGCTGCTGGAGCGGGCCGTCCTCCTGGTGCCGTCCGGCGGAGAGGTGGTGCCGTCCGGCGGAGAGGTGGTGCCGTCCGGCGGGAAGGTGGTGCCGTCCGGCGGGAAGGTGGTGCCGTCCGGCGGGAAGG
>NZ_JBFAOO010000138.1:0-19158 GCF_040675265.1 Microbispora sp. NPDC049633 | reverse complement strand
GGGCTGGCCCTGGTCAGCCGGCCCGCAGCTGCCGCTCCACGTCGTCGATGAGCTCCTGCAGGCGCAGGCCGTGGCGGGCGTCGAGAGGATGCCCGCCACCGTCGCGCACCGTCCGCGCGAACTGCCGGACCACCTCGGGGAAGACGTCGCCGAGTTCGGAGCCGAGCAGCGAGGCGCTGCCGCGCCGGCCGTACACGTCGATCCGGCTGGGCGGGGTCTCGCCCTCGGCGGCCATGCACAGCGACGCCTCGCTGACCGCGCCGCCCTCGTGCTCCAGCAGCAGGCCGACCCAGCCGAGCGGATCGCCGTGCGCCCTGACCGCGACCACCCGGCCGAGCGCGGCGTCGAGCAGGTCGATCGTGTGCGGGCCCACGTCGAGCACCGCCCCGCGCTCCAGCCGCCAGGGGGTGGCGAAGGGGCCGCCGCGCAGGCTGCCGGAGATGTTGGCGGCGTGCCCGCCGAAGGGCTCGATGAGCCGGGCGCGGTCCAGGAACTCGGCGGTCGCCGCCGAGTAGCGGAACGTGAAGAGCATCTGGGAGGCCACTCCCGCCTCCTCGATCGCCCCGGCCAGGCGCCGGGCGCCGTCGAGGTCGGCCGCGAGCGGCTTCTCCAGCAGCAGCGCCCTGCCCGCCCGGGCCGCGAGCACGCCCAGCTCGGCCTGCACGGCGGGCGGCACGCAGAAGGCGACCGCCTCGGACGCCGCGAACAGGTCCTCCAGCCGCTCGAAGGAGGGCGCGCCGTGGGCGTCCGCGAGCGCGTGCGCCGCCTCGGGCCTGCGCGCCCAGACCCCGGAGAGCGTCGTGTGCGGCCCGGCCGCGAGGGCGGGCGCGTGGACCATCTCCGCCCACGGTCCCGCACCGACGAGTCCCACCCGCACCGGCTCCATAGGGCCCCCTCTCCGCGGGGACCCTACTGCAGGCCGCGGGCGCATGGTCAAGGGGGCCGCCGCGCGTGGATCCGGCCGTACGGGCAAGATGGACCGTCTATGAACGTCATCCTGCTGAGGCACGGCGAGACCGAATGGAGCAGGGCCGGGCGGCACACGGGCCGCACCGACCTGCCGCTGACCCCGCACGGTGAGGAGGAGGCGCGCGCCCTGTCCCGTCTGGTGGCCGACCGGACCTTCGCGCTGGTCCTCGTCAGCCCCGCACAGCGGGCCCGCCGTACGGCCGAACTGGCCGGCGCCGGGCCGTACGAGGTGGACCCGGACCTGTGGGAGTGGGACTACGGCGGCTACGAGGGCGTCTCCACCGCCGACATCCGCGGGTCGCGTCCCGGCTGGTACGTCTGGCGGGACGGGGTCGTCCCGGGAGACGAGGCGCACCCGGGTGAGACCGTCGAGCACGTGGGACAGCGGGCGGACAAGGTCCTCGCCCGGATCCGCTCGGCGGACGGCGACGTGCTGGTGGTGGCGCACGCGCACATGCTGCGCGTGCTGGCGGCCCGCTGGCTCGGGCTGCCCGCCGACCACGGCAGGTACTTCCGCCTCGACACCGGGACGCATTCGGTCCTCGGGCACGAGCACGGCGACGAGCCCGTCCTGTTGCGCTGGAACGCGCCCGCCTGAACGGTCAGGCTCTGGCGATCACGCTCTGACGTCACACCTGGGCGACCGGCTGGGGTTGCGGGCCTCGGCCGGTCAGCCACTCCAGTACCTTGCGGTGGCCGCGCCGGGCGTCCTCGAAATGCCCCCACCGCCAGTACCTGGGCTGCTCCCGCACCCCGGTGACCCACGTCCGGTACGCCACCGGCCTGGGCCGCCCGTCCGCCGGGTCCACCGGCGAGGCGACGCCGTAGGTGCGGATCACCACACGACCTCCGGGTGCGAACAGCACGTCGTCGGCCACCGGGTAAAGAGTCATCTGGTCCAGCACGGGGTCCCCCTTGTGAGCTTTCCTGGGACTCACTGTGCCGCATCCGTGTTACGCCCCCCGCGTCGCGTTGTTACGCCCGTGAGAAGCGGATGAACACGGTTGCACCGGAAGGCCGGTCAGACCGTCGGCTCACACTGTCGGGTCACGCTGTCCGGTCACGCTCTCCGGTCACACGAGGAGGCCGTCGAACTCGCCGTCCTTGACCCCGAGCACCAGGGCCCGTATCTCGTCGCGGGTGTAGATGAGCGCCGGCCCATCGGGATAGCGGGAGTTCCGGACGGCCACGCTGCCGTCGGGAAGCTCGGCCAGCTCCACGCAGTTGCCGGTCGAGTTGCTGTGGGCGCTCTTCCGCCAGGTCACCCCGGCGATGTCGGTTGCGGGCATCCCGTTATATGTCTGCATTCATGTCTCTCTGAGAAGTTCGCCGAGGATCTCGGCAGTGCCGCCGGGCGTGGTGCTCTCCACGCACAGCTGCTCCATGGCCGTGAGGTAGGGATCGATGTCCTCACGTTTGTCCAGGTAGAGCGCACCCCAGAGCTGCTCGACGTAGACCACGTCCGAAAGGTCGGACTCCGGGAAGCGGAGGATGGTGAACGCGCCTCCCTCGGCCGCGTGCATCCCGTAGCGAAGGGGCATCACCTGAAGGGTGATGTTGGGCAGCGTGGACACCTCCAGCAGATGCTGGAGCTGTTCGCGCATCGTCGCACTCCCTCCGATGGGCCGCTTGAGCGCGGCCTCGTCGATGACGGCCCACAACCGGGGACCGTCCTTGCGCGTGAGCCGTTCCTGCCGCTGCATCCGCAGATGGACGCGCTGTTCGAGCTCGTCCTCCGGAGCGTCCGGATGACCGAGCCGGATCACCGACCGGGCGTACTCCGCCGTCTGCAACAGGCCGGGCACGAACTGCACCTCATAGGTGCGGATCACGCTGGCGGCCTCCTCCAGGCCGATGTAGGTGACGAACCAGTTCGGCAGCACCTCGCCGAACTTGTGCCACCACCCGGGCGTGTTCGCCTCGCGGACCATCTCCAGCAGGCCACGCCGCTCGTCGTCGTCGTGGACGCCGTACAGCGTGAGGAGGTCTTCGACGTCACGTGTCTTGAACCCGACCCGGCCGAGCTCCATCCGGCTGATCTTCGACTCCGAGGCGCGGATGTGGAATCCGGCGACCTCACGGGTCAGCCCCCGCTGCTCGCGCAGCCGGCGAAGGCTCGCACCGAGCATGATGCGTCGAACGGTGGAACCGGATCCGGGCGGATCTATGGACACGTGCTATTCCTCCGCTTTGTGGACTGGTTCACAGTCTGTCAAAGATCGCCCCCTTCGTCCCAGTGGTGTTCGGGGGTAACCGTAGCGCTTGCACAACGCGCTTGCACGTGCATTCGCTCTTGCACATGCACAGGAGTGTCCCTCATCATGATCCCGTGCAGTCCACGAACCTGACTCGTGGCCAGAACCAGTGGTCGGCGCTCGACTGGTGGCCGCCTATCGGCTGGTGGCCGGAGCCCGCACGCGATCTCCTCGACCCCGGGTCGGCCACCGCCAGCGCCACCTTCGTCCTGCCGCCCCGCCCGGAGTCGGTCCACTCGGCGCGCAGCTTCGCCGCCGGGACGCTCGCGGGCTGGCAGTTGGCGGACCTGCTCGACGGGATGGAACTGGTCGTCTCCGAACTGGTCACCAACGCCCTGCGGCACGGCATGATGCTCGCCGACAGCCGCGTGCGGGAGGCCATGCGGTTGTCGCTGATCCGGCGGGGCGGCCACGTGACCTGTGCGATCACCGATCCCGGATCGGCGGCGCCGGTGCTGCGGGACCCCAGCCCTTTCGAGCCGGGCGGCCTCGGGCTGCACATCGTGGAGTCGCTGAGCGTGCGCTGGGGATGGTGCCCGCTCGTCCCGCAGGGCAAGGCGGTGTGGGCCGTACTGGCGGCCTGACCACCGGCCGGCGGCCGGACGGCGGGGCCACGCGCTTCGCCGGGGCCCTCCGCCGCCCGAGCAAGAGGATGACCGGTCTCCCGTCAGGGGTGCCGGAAAACCTAACCCGACCGCCAGATCTGCCTGTCCCCGATCGCGGTCCGCCGGCCGAAGAGCGCTCCCGTGCAGCCCGGAATGCATGGGAGCGCCCTCCGGCCGGCGGCCCGGATTCCCCGGAACACACCCCGAATCCGGGCGGGACAGGCGATGATGTGCTGAGATCGGGCCGTGACGGCCCGGCGGCGCGCTCGTTCCCCATCGATGGCGGAGAAATATCGTGATCTCGGGATTCGTGACTTTGCACTCTCCGGCCGCCCACGGACCCCGCCGAGACCCCGATCTGCACTACGGTGGCTTCCTTGGACTCCCGAGAGACCTACGATGGACGATCACCTAATCGGCTGGCTCACCGGTCTTGACGAAGACAGGCTGGCCCGCGTGCTGGCCAACCGGCCGGACGCGATCGCCGCGCCGTGGCCCCGGCGCCTGGACGCCCTCGCGCAGCGGCTGACCGACACCTTCGCCGTCATGGAGGTCATGCGCGGCCTCCCCCTCCCCCCGCTCGAGCTCCTTCAGGCGTGCCTGGTCATCGGCGGCCGTCCGTCGGAGGACGAACTGGCCCGCTTCCTCGGAGTGAGCACCTCCGCGGTGATCCCCTGGCTCGACCACCTCTACGAGCACGCCGTCGCCTGGCCCGGCCGCGACGGCAGGATCACGGTGGCCGAGGCCGTCGCCCGCTGGTGGACCGCGCCCTGCGGCCTGGGCGAGCCGCTCGGCGCGTACCTCGACTCCTGGAAGCTCAGCACCGACGCGCTGCGCCGGATGTGCCACGTGCTCGACCTGCCCTCCCAGGGCGGCAGGCGGCAGGTGATCGCCCGGATCACCGCGCTGCTCGGCGACTGCGAGCGCCTGGGAACGCTTCTCGACGACGCCCCGGACGGCACGCTCGGCATGCTCGACGACTTCGCGTGGGACGGCCCGGTCCGCAGCGTGAACGGCAACCGGTTCATCACGCCGGGGACGCCGGAGAAGTGGGCCCTCGACCGCGGCCTGCTCTTCCGCACCCAGTGGGACCTGGCCGAGATGCCCCGCGAGGTCGCGCTGGCGCTGCGCGGCCCCGACTACCGCGGGCCGTTCACGCCCCACCCGCCGGACCTGGCCACGACGGCGGGCGACCCCGGCGCCGCCGAGCACGCGATGTGCCTGGCCGCGCCGCACGTGCTCGACCGCGCCACGGCGCTGCTGGAGAACGTCGACAAGACGCCGCTGCCGCTGCTCAAGAACGGCGGGGTCGGGGTGCGGGAGATCAAGCGGCTGGCCAGGGAGACCGGCTGCACGGAGGACGAGACCCGGCTGCTGCTGGAGATCTGCGCGGTGGCCCGGCTGATCGCGATCGACGAGGAGGCGGGCGGGCTGACCCCCGCCCGCCGGTACGACGCCTGGCGGCTGGAGGAGGCGCCCATGCGGCTGCGCGTCCTGCTGGCCGCCTGGTGGCGCATGGAGCGCTCGTCGCTGCGCCGGGTGGATGGCCGCCACCCCGCCGCGCTCGGCGACGACCCGGCCGGCGAGACGATCGCCAGGATCCGGTGGGCGCTGTTCGCGGCGCTCGCCGAGATCCCGGAGGACAGGGGCTTCGCGACGCTGCGCGAGCTGCTGCAGCGGGTGCACTGGCGCGCCCCGCTGCTCGACCGGGAGCTGCTGGACGGCTGCGCGGCGGCCGTGCTGGAGGAGGCGCGCCTGCTCGGGCTCGTGGCCTGCGACGCGCTCACCGGCCTCGGCCGGGCGCTCGCGCCGCTGGCCGGCGTGGCCGGGGACGAGAGCCGCGAGTGCGTGCCCGAGGTCGAGCACGACCCCGCGCTGGCGAAGGCCGCCACGCACGCCATGGCGAGCGCGCGGCGCACGGCCCTGTTCGGCGCCGACCTCACCGCCGTGGTGACCGGCCCGCCGTCGGTCGAGCTCGCCGCGCTGCTCGACCGCGCCGCCGACCGCGAGTCGCAGGGCGCGGCCTCGGTGTGGCGGTTCAGCCCCGCGAGCGTACGGCGGGCCCTGGACGGCGGGGACACGGCCGACACGCTCATCGCCGACCTGTCGGAGACCGGCACGCTCCCCCAGCCGCTGACCTACCTGATCAGGGACGTGGCCCGGCGGCACGGCGAGGTCACCGTGTCGTCGGTGGGCTGCATCGTGCAGGGCTCGGACCCCGCGCTGCTCGCCGAGATCGCCGCGCACCGGAAACTGGCCAAGCTGGGCCTGCGGCTGCTGGCGCCGACGGTGCTCGCCGGCGCGGCGCCCGCCGAGACGACGCTGGCCGCCCTCAGGGAGGCGGGCTACGCCCCGGTGCCGGTGGACGACACCGGAGAGATCACCATCCGGCGCGAGCCGCAGGGCGGGCGGCTGATCCTCCTGCCCGGCGGGCGGGTCGCCGAGCTCGAACCCCCCGGCCCCCTGCTGGAGCCCCCGCCGGACCCGCGCGAGCACGCCCGGCGGCTGCTGGTCAGCGGCGGGCCGGTGGCCGCCGCGGCGCAGCCCCGCCAGACATGGGCCGTCATCGGGCGCATGGCGACCAGGCTTCCCGCGGCGCAGCAGTCGCTGCTGGGCTTCGTCGTGGACCGCGAAGTCCGCGCGATGATCACGCTGGCCGACGGGGTCACCGCCACGGTCAGCCACGGCGAACTGCGCAGCGGCGTCCTCGACGCGTGGTGCGAGGAGGCCGGCGACTACCTGGAGTTCCCGCTTAACGAGATCGCCTCGGTCACCGCCGACTGCTGACCCCCTCTAACGGACGCCGCAACGACGCAGGACGAGCAGGGCCAGGGCGTGGGTGACGTCGCGGACCTCCCGCAGGTCGACCTGCTCCCGCGGGGCGTGGGCGAAGCGGACGTCGCCCGGCCCGTAGTGCAGGGTCGGCACGCCCGCCGCCGCGTACAGGCGCAGGTCGCTCCCGTACGGCGCCGCGGTGCGGCCCGGCGGCGTCCCGGTCACGTCGGCCACCGCCCGCGCCGCCTCCTCCGCCAGCGGATGCCCCTCGGGCAGGCGGCCGCTGGCGAACTGCCCGCCGGGCCAGGTGACGCGTACGGGGTTGTCCCGCAGCCAGGGGTCGTCCAGTTCGGCGAGCGCGTTCTCCAGCGCGGCGCGGGCGTCGGCCGGGTCCTCGTCGAGCCGGACGCCGAGCCGTCCCTCGGCCACGAGCAGGTCGGGCACCGTGCTCGCCCAGTCGCCCGCGCGCACGGTGCCGATCTCGATCGGGTACGGCAGCGGGTTGCCCTCGAAGAGAGGGCCGGGGGCGGCGTTGCGCTCGCGTTCGAGCCGCCGGACGGCCTGGAGCACGGGCACGAACGCCTCGACGGCGTTGACCCCCTCGTAGCGGGTGGCGCCGTGCGCGGCCCGGCCGGCGACCTCCAGGCGGAAGGTCAGCGCGCCGGCGTTGGCGGTGATCAGCTTCCCGCTCGTCGGCTCGGTGATCACGGCCGCCTCCCCCGTGTGGCCCCTGGCCAGGGTGGCGAACGCGCCGAGCCCGCCGTCCTCCTCGCTGACCACGCAGTGGACCGCCAGGGGACGCGCGAGCCGTACGCCGGCCGCGCGCAGCGCCCGCACGACGGCGAGGTTGGCGGCGAGACCGGCCTTCATGTCGCAGGCGCCCCGGCCGTGCAGGGTGGTCGCGGTGAGGCGGGCGCCGAAGGGGTCCTGCCCCTCCCACTTGCCCGGGTCGCCGATCGGCACGACGTCGGCGTGCCCCTGCAGGATCAGCGCGGGCGCGCCCTCACCCTCGGTGACGCCGACGACGCCGTATCCCTCGGCGCGCTCCGCCTCCATGCCGGGAAACCCCTCGCGGGAGCGCAGGTCGTCGAGGTCGAGCTTCCACATGTCGACGTCGAGGTCCCATCCGGCGAGCATGCGGGCGCACCGGTCCTGCAGGTCCGACTCGGCGTCGGTGCCGGTGACGCTCGGCACCCGGACCAGGTCGGCCAGCAGGTTCACGGTGTCCGCCTCGTCGATG
Source organism: Microbispora sp. NPDC049633 (assembly GCF_040675265.1). NCBI lineage: Bacteria > Bacillati > Actinomycetota > Actinomycetes > Streptosporangiales > Streptosporangiaceae > Microbispora > Microbispora sp. NPDC049633. The sequence goes on along the minus strand of NZ_JBFAOO010000138.1, from coordinate 11,314 downwards.
GCGTCCAGGACTCTCGCTTCGGCATCCATGCCGCAGACTGTACGACAGTTCCCCGGACCGGCGTGGAGCCCCGGATGCACGTGCAGACGCGTCGTACAGTGGATCTTTCACGAAGGAGTCCGAGGATGGCGAAACTGGCAGCCGGCTGGGTGGGTCGCCCGGGAATCTGGCGTGGTCTGCTCGCGTGGCTCGCGGTCGCGCCGTTCGCGCTGTGGGCCCTGCTGCGGCTGATGCCCGGCGACGTCCACTTCCGGTGGGTGCAACTGGTCGCCTTCACGCCGTACGTCGCCCTCGTCTCGATCGTCGCACCGCTGGTCGCGCTGCTCGTGCGGCGCCGGGCGGCGCTGGTCGCGGGTTTGGCGGTCACCGCGACGCTGGCGGCCTGCGTGCTGCCCCGCGCGCTGTCCGACCCGTTCGCGCACGACCCGGCCGCCGCGGGCGTACGTGCGGCCGGCGCCACCGGCCCCGTCCTGCGGGTCCTGTCGGCCAACCTGCTCTACGGCTCCGTCCCGCCCCCCGCGCTGGTGGACCTGGTGCGGCGGCTGCGCCCCGACGTCCTGACGCTGCAGGAGCTGACCCCGCAGGCCTCGGCGGGCCTGCGCGCGGCGGGCCTGACCACGCTCCTGCCGTACGCGGACGACCGGGCCCAGGAGGGTTCGGGCGGCTCCGGGCTCTTCACGCGGTTCCCCCTCCGGCCGGAGGATCTGTCGGCCTTCGACGGCCGCCGGCAGGCGGCGGGCATCGTCGAGGTGCCCGGCGCCGGACCCGTCGCCGTCGTGTCCGTGCACCCGTGCGCGCCGCGCTACGCGTTCCGGTTCAGGTGCTGGTCGAGGTCGCTCGCCGCGCTGCCCGACCCCGGCGGGCCCGTACGGATCCTGTCCGGGGACTTCAACGCGACGCTCGACCACGCCAGGGTCCGGCGCCTGCTCGACGCGGGCTACCGGGACGCGGCCGACGCGACCGGCAACGGCCTGGCCGGCACCTGGCCGTACCGGAGGTCGTCGGATTTCGGGGGCCTGCCGGTGCCGCCCGTCACGATCGACCACGTCCTGGTGGATCCGCGCGTCGCCGTACGGGCGTTCGGCGTCCACCGGCTGCCGGTGACCGACCATCGGGCGATCTTCGCCGAGCTGGTCCTGCCCGCGACGGGCACCTGATCAGGATCGCGGCGCCCGTTCCGACGCGGGGAAGGCGAACCGCGGCTCCGCTCCGGACCACCACACGCCGATCGCGAACGCCGCGGTCGCCTCGAGGTGGACCGCGCGGGACAGCCCCCCGCAGGGCATCGGCGCGCACCCCATCGACGCGATCAGCGCGGCGGTCCGGTCGAGGCTTTCCCGGTCGTCGCCGCAGAACGGCACGGCCAGCGGAGCTCCGCCGAAGACCGGCCGCGGCAGTGTCCAGATGCTCTCGTGGCACAGGTTGAACGCCTTGACCACATGGGCGCCGGGCGCGGCGTCCGCCATCAGCCGGGCGACCGAGGTGGTGCCGCCCGTCGTCAGCTCCGGCCCGCCGGGACCGGGCGCGAGGGGGTTGGTGCAGTCGACGACGGTCCGTCCGGCGAGTACGGCCGCGAGCCCGTCCACCAGCTGCGGCGCCACACCGGCGGGAACCGCCGCGAGGACGAGGTCGCCGTGCGCGGCCGCGTCCACGAGCGTTCCGTCCTTGGCGGCGCCGGCGCGGGCCGCCGCCGCGGCGGCCGCGGTCCGGTCGCGTCCGCCGACGAGGACGTCGTGCCCCGCGCGTGCCCACGCGCCGCCCAGCGCCGTGGCCATCGCGCCGGTGCCGAGGATGCCGATACGCATGACAGGTCTCCGTTTCCGAGGTGAAGCAGGTGCCGGTCCGCGACGCTAGGCGAACCGACGCACACCACACGGTGTCCTTCGGAAGCGGCAGGATGAGGCCATGGACACGCTCCCCGACGAGACGGCGTACACCTCCGACTGCCGGGCGCGTCTGGCGTTCGAGGTGCTCGCGAACCGCTGGGACAGCGTCGTGGTCTACACGCTCGGCGAGGCCGGTCCGCTGCGGCCCCGGCAACTGCTGGCCAGGATCGGCGGGATCGGCCCCAAGGTCCTCAACGAGGCGCTGCGGCGCCTGGAGTACAACGGCCTGGTCGAGCGCCGCGCCTACGCCGAGGCGCCGCCGCGCGTCGACTACGCGCTGACGGAGGCGGGCACCGCGCTGCTCGCCCCCATGCGCGCGATGGGCATGTGGGCCGCGTCCTACGGGGACGCCGTGCTCGACGCCCAGGACCGGTTCGCGGCGCGGGAACGCGGGCGGCGGAGCGGCGCTACGCCAGCGAGACGCGGGTGAAGCGCGTCTCGAAGCCCTTGCCCACGGGTGCGGCGCACATGACCCCCGCGAGGGCCGGCGTTCCGGGCGGGAAGTAGGCCAGGCGCAGCATGTGCTCCGGCTCCGCGCCGTTCACGCCGTACCGGACGGTCACGGCGTCGCCGGCCCGTTCGAAGTCGAACGTCGCGGAGACGAGGCCCGCGGGCGCGGGGGTGACGGACCAGTCGGAGAAGCCGCGGGTGACGACGACGCTGAGCTGGTGGCCGCCGTCGACGAACTCGACCCCCGCCTTGATCCAGTTCTCCTCGTCGATCCGCAGCACGGCCCCGGCCTGGTCGTACTGCTCGGCGTAGCCGGCCTCGAACGTCACGGTCAGCCGGGCGTCCCCGGCGACCTGGCGGCCGAACATGTGCGCGGTGTCGTACGAGTAGCCGTAGTGCGTCGTCTGCCACAGGTCGGTCTGGGCGTCGGCGACGGCCCGCAGTCCCTCTCCGATCCGGGACCACTCTGCGGGCTCGTTGATCCACGTGAAGCCCTCGAACGCCATGCCGCCCCCTTGCCGTCGCTTTGACCGATCTTGCCATGAGAGCGGTTTGCGAAGCCCTTCGTCAAGGACGATCTACCTTGAATTTAGATCGATTTGTCCGCTTTACTCCCTCTTTCCCTATACTCGTGCATCGCATCACCGTTTGCCCCCATAAATCCCATACCTCGCACAAGCGTCGCCTCCCCTTCCCCAGGGGACGCGTGTCCCGCCTCCGGAGCTTCCCCGCCCCTTTTCGAGGGTCGCTCCGCCGTGCCCGGGCGCGCACGGAGCCCGCCGAGCCGGGACTCCTCGGGCGACGCCAGGCCCTCTTCCCCCGGGGGCCGCCCCCCTCGCGAGCGGAACGAAAGGAAGCCCATGCAGAAGCGAGCCCGTCAGGCGATCACCATGGCGATGACCGCGACCACGCTCGTCGCAGGCGCGGCGACCGCCGCGCAGGCCTCGGTGATCCCGCAGGCTCCCTCCTCCGCGCCGCTCTCCCCGGTGGCCGCCGACCGCCCGGCCCCGGCCGAGGCCGCCTCCCTGGACCTGCCCTCCCTGGTCGAGGCGTTCAACGCGACCCTCCGCACGGCGTACAAGGACATGAAGAAGGCCGCCTCCCTGCCCTCCGGCGTCTCCACCGCCACGTCCTTCTGGGACGCCCAGACCGCGTCCGGCAAGCCGATGCGGTACAGGACGGTCGCCAGCCCCTACTGGCCCCTGGGCACCAAGGTGCGGATCACCTACAAGGGGAAGAGCGCGATCGGCGTCGTCGAGGACTTCGGCCCGGCCGAATGGGCCGTGGCCCAGCACGACATCCCCGCGATCGTCGACCTGTCCGAGAAGATGATGGCCGACCTGACGGGCGTCGCCTCCAACACCGTCCACGTACGGTTCCAGGTGCTGGAGTGGGGCAAGGGCGGCGTCTACCGCCGCTCCGGAACCGGCTACGACCTGGCCATGGGCCGCCGGTGAGCCCCCGCCGCCGGTGAACCTCCGATGACGGCGCCCGGGGCCGCTCCGCGTACACTGCGAGCGTGGCTGACCCGAAGTTCGAGATCCAGATGCTTCACGACCGCGTGATGGTCAAGGTCGAGCGGGAGCTCGAGGAACGGCGCAGCAGCGCGGGCATCGTCATCCCGGCCACGGTCAAGATGGCCAACCGGCTCGTCTGGGGCGAGGTGTCCGGCGCCGGCGCCAACGTCAGGTCGGTGAAGACCGGCGACAAGGTCCTGTTCAACCCCGAGGACCAGTACGAGGTGGAGGTCCAGGGCCAGCTCTACCTGGTGCTGCGCGAGCGCGACCTCCACGCGGTGGCGACGCAGCAGACCGACCACGGCACCGGCCTCTACCTCTGACCTCGCCTCTGCCTCTGCCTCTGACCATCCGACCTCGCGGCGAAGGTGACCATGACCCTCCAGGACGACCTCGTCGAGCTGCGCCGCGCGCTGCACCGGGAACCCGAGATCGGCCTCGACCTGCCCCGCACGCAGGAGAAGGTGCTCGCGGCGCTCGACGGCCTGCCCCTGGAGGTCGCCACCGGCGAGCGCCTGTCGTCCGTGACGGCCGTTCTGCGCGGCGGGCGGCCCGGTCCCGCCGTGCTGCTGCGCGCCGACATGGACGCGCTGCCGGTGCAGGAGAAGACCGGCCTGCCCTACCGGTCGCGCTTCGACGGCCGCATGCACGCCTGCGGCCACGACCTGCACACGGCGATGCTGGTGGGAGCCGCCCGGCTGCTCAGTGAGCGGCGCGCCGACCTCGCCGGCGACGTGGTGCTGATGTTCCAGCCCGGCGAGGAGGGCCAGGAGGGCGCCCGCCTGATGATCGAGGAAGGCGTGCTCGACGCGGCGGGGGCCAGGCCGATCGCCGCATACGGAATGCACGTCTTCTCCACGACGATCCCGCGCGGGCTGTTCCTGACCAAGGGCGGGCCCGTGCTGGCCGCCGCCGACACGCTGACCGTGACCGTGCGCGGCAGGGGCGGTCACGGGTCCTCCCCGCACCGCGCCCTCGACCCGATCCCCGCGGCCTGCGAGATCGTGACGGCCCTGCAGACCCACGTCACCCGCGGATACGACGTGTTCGACCCGGTCGTGGTGACCGTGGGCAGCTTCCACGCCGGCACCACCGACAACGTGATCCCGGACGAGGCCACGTTCGAGGCCACCGTCCGCACGTTCTCGGCCGGCTCGCGCGACCGTGTCAGGGAGGGCCTGGTCCGGCTCGCCCGGGGCATCGGCGAGGCGCACGGCCTGTCCGTCGACTGCTCCTTCGGCATCGGCTATCCGGTGACCGTCAACGACGACGCCGAGGCGGAGTTCGCCGCCCGGACCGTGCGCGAGGCCCTCGGCGAGGACCGCTACTTCCCGCTGCCCACCCCGGCGACCGGCTCGGAGGACTTCTCGTACGTGCTGGAGCAGGTGCCGGGGGCGTTCCTCGTGGTCGGCGCCTGCCCGCCCGGCCGGGATCTCGCCACGGCCCCGGCCAACCACTCGGCCGAGGCGGAGTTCGACGACGCCATCCTGTCCGACGGCGCGGCGCTGCTGAGCGAACTGGCCGTCCGCAGGCTGGCCGGCGTCTGACGGTCAGCCCAGCAGGTCGCGGACCTCCTGGATCAGGTCGACGCCGAGGGTCAGCCGGACCGACACCCAGACGATGGCCCCGGCGCAGAGCAGGGTGAGCGCGCTCGCGACGATGCGGACGAACCAGTTCTGCCGCTTGAGCCAGTCCGTCGCTCCCCTGACCTTGTCCTTGGCGAACTCCAGGAGCCGCGACGCCCAGGCGAACTCGGTGGCCAGCACGGCGAGCCCGGCGAAGACCACCAGCCAGCCCGGCCCCGGGAAGGGCACCATGATCAGGCCGGTGACGACGAGGGCGGCGCCGATCACCCCGATGACGATCCGCAGCGTCAGCCGGCCCGCCGGAGTCGCGCGGATCCGGTCGAGCGGGCCCGGCGGATCGGAGGCCCCCCGTTCATCGCCCATACGACTGTCCTCAGCCGTCGCCACACGGCTCACCCCCATTCGCTGCCCACAATAGCCAGCCGACGACCGCGGCGACGATCGGAGCGTTCACGCGTCACCGAGGCAGGCGGCGGTCTGCTCGGCGATCTCCAGCTCCTCGTCGGTGGGCACCACCAGCACCGTCACCTCGGCGCCCTCCGGGGAGATCACCCGGGCCTGCGCCGACTCGGCGTCGTTGCGCCCCGGGTCGATCTCGATGCCGAGCCGGGTGAGCCCGCTCGCCGCCAGGGCGCGGACACGGGAACTGTTCTGCCCCACGCCGCCGGTGAAGACGAGGGCGTCCACGTGGCCGAGCGCCGCGTAGTAGGCGCCGATGTAGGTGCGCACGCGGTAGCCGTACACGTCGAGGGCGAGCCGGGCGTCCTCGTCCCCCGCGTCGGCAAGCCGCCAGACCTCGCGCATGTCGTTGGCCCCGCACATGCCGAGCAGGCCGCTCTCCTTGTTCAGCGCCGCGTCGACGCCGGCGAGGTCCATGCCCGCGACCCGGCCGAGGTAGGCGCCCAGAGCCGGGTCGACGTCCCCGGAACGGGTGCCCATCACCAGCCCGGCGAGCGGTGTGATGCCCATCGAGGTGTCCACGCTGCGCCCGGCCCGCACCGCCGTCGCGCTCGCGCCGTTGCCGAGGTGCAGCACGATCGAGTTCACCTCGTCGTACGGCCGGCCCAGCAGAGCCGCCGCCCGGCGCGAGACGTACGCCGTGGAGGTGCCGTGGAAGCCGTAGCGGCGCACACCGAGCTTGCGGGTCCACTCGCGGGGGACGGCGTAGGTGTGCGCGTGCGGCGGGATCGTGCCGTGGAAGGCGGTGTCGAAGACGGCGACGTGCGGCAGGGCGGGGAAGGCCCGCCGGGCCACCCGGATGCCCTCCAGGTTGGCCGGGTTGTGCAGCGGCGCCAGGGGCGCCATCTCCTCGATGGCCCGCTCGACCGCGTCGTCGATCAGCACGGGCGTGACGAAGCGGCTGCCGCCGTGGACGACCCGGTGACCCACGGCGGTCACGGCGTCGAGCGGCGGCCCGTGCTCGGCGAAGGCCGCCAGCACCGCCTTCAGCCCCTCCTCGTGGTCGGCCACCCGGCGCTCACTGCGTACGCCGTCGTGGGTGAGCACGCTCTCGTCCTCGCCGATGCGCTCGATAAGCCCGCCGGCCACCGCCCGGCGCGTCCCCATGTCGATGAGGCGGTACTTGATGGACGACGACCCCGTGTTCAGGACGAGGACCTGCCCGCTCACTGTGTCCTCTTGCCGCGCCTGCGCGCTCACTGTGTCTCCCCATCGCGCCTGCGCGCTCACTGTGTCTCCCCGTGCGCCTGCGCCTGGATGGCCGTGATCGCGACGGTGTTGACGATGTCGCCCACGGTCGCGCCCCGGGACAGGTCGTTGACCGGCTTGCGCAGGCCCTGCAGGACCGGCCCGATCGCGACCGCGCCCGCGCTGCGCTGTACGGCCTTGTAGAGGTTGTTGCCCGTGTTGAGGTCGGGCACCACGAACACCGTCGCCCGCCCGGCCACCGGACTGCCGGGCATCTTGGTCCGCGCCACGCTCGGCTCGGCCGCCGCGTCGTACTGGATGGGGCCCTCGACCGGCAGGTCCGGCCGCAGCTCGCGGACCCGCGCGGTGGCCTCGCGCACCTTGTCCACCTCCGGCCCCGCGCCGGACTCGCCGGTCGAGTACGACAGCATGGCCACGCGCGGCTCCACCCCGAACCTGGCGGCCGTGGCGGCCGACGAGATCGCGATGTCGGCGAGCTGGGCGGCCGTCGGGTCGGGCACGACGGCGCAGTCGCCGTAGACGAGGACGCGGTCGGCCAGGCACATGAAGAAGACGCTGGACACGACGCCGACCCCCGGCGAGGTCTTGATGATCTCGAACGACGGCCTGATCGTGTGGGCGGTGGTGTGGGCCGCGCCGGAGACCATGCCGTCCGCCAGCCCGAGGTGGACCATCATCGTGCCGAAGTAGGAGACGTCGGTGACGATGTCGCGGGCCTGCCCGGCGGTCACGCCCTTGTGCGCGCGCAACCGGGCGTACTCCTCGGCGAACAGCTCGCGCAGCTCCGGGTCGAACGGGCTGACCACGCGGGCGCCGTCGACGGCCAGGCCCATCGTGGCCGCCGCCAGCCGGATCTCCCGCTCGTCGCCCAGCAGGGTCAGCTCGGCGACGCCCCGGCGCAGCAGGCTGTCGGCCGCGCGCAGGATGCGCGGCTCGGCGCCCTCCGGCAGCACGATGTGCCTGCGGTCGGCGCGGGCGCGGTCCAATAGGTCGTACTCGAACATGAGCGGCGTGATCGCGGCGGCCTTGGTGACCCGCAGGCTGCGCAGCAGCGCTCCGGCGTCGACGTGCTCGGCGAAGACCCCGAGCGCGGTGTCGATCTTGCCCTTGGCGTCCGGGCTGAACCGGCCCTCGGCCCTCGACAACTTGGTCGCGGTCTCGAAGGTGCCGCCGCCGGTCGTGACGATCGGCAGCCGGATGTCCATGCCCGTGAGCAGGCGGACGACCGCGTCGGGCAGCTCCAGCCCGCCGTTGAGGATGATCGCCGACAGGGCCGGGAACGTGGGGGCCTTGTGCGCGGCCAGCAGCCCCGGCACCAGCGCGGCGGCCCGGTCGGCGGGGACGACGACCGCCAGGCCCTCGGTGAGGCGCTCCAGGATGTTCGGCAGCGACATCGCGCCGATCATCAGCCCGCCCGTCTCCCTGCCGAGCTGGTCGGCGTCGCCCATGAACAGCTCGCCGTCGCAGGCGGCCATCAGGTCGCTGACCGTCGGCGCGGACAGCCGCCGGACCTCCGGCAGGACGTACGCGGGGACGCGGGCGGCGACCTCGTCCACCAGGCCGGGGGCGACCCGGGTCACGACCGTGGCCAGCTCGGTGGCGTGCCGCTCGGCCAGCTCCTTGCGCGACATCTCGACCGCCGCGGCGATCTCGTCCGGGGTGCGGTCGAGCCCGGTCACCACGTTCATCACCGGCGTGCCGAGGTTGGCGGCGAGCTCGGCGTTGAACACGAACTCGGTGGGCGCGCCCACGTCGGTGTAGTCGGTGCCGATCACCACGACCGCGTCGCACCGCCCGGCCAGCGCCCGGTAGCGGGCCAGGATCTCCCCGGCCGCACGCTCCTCGTCGGCGTGCACCTCCTCGTAGGTGACGCCCGTGCACATCGCGTAGGGCAGGCCGATGCCGAAACGGTCGCGCGCGGTGTTGACGAGGCTGTCCTCACGGCCGGCCCGGACGACCGGCCGGAACACGCCCACCGTGCCCACCTGGCGGGTCAGCAGCTCGATCATGCCCAGGGCGATCGTGCCCTTGTTGCTCCTCGCGTCGCCGGCCGCGACGTAAACTCCGATCGCCATCGCGCAGTCACCCCTGTCCAGGCGCGGCCCGACGGCCCGCCCCAGAAAGGCTACGCGAAGGGCCACACGGGCATACCAGTCGGCCGTCACATCCGTATGACGCCGTCCCACCAGGCGTGTGCTCTCACAGGACCGGCGGGAGGTCCGCCGCGCTCCGGCGGTGAGAAATCAACCTCGGCGGCCCGAGCCCGGCGAGTCGAGTTCGTCCGCTCGCCGGAGGTCCTTCGGACGGCCCAGGGCACGACGCATCCGGATGAGGTCGTCCCGGGTCACGTAGTGAACCTCCAGGCCACCCGGACCGGCCGCGGTGATCGCCCGGTCGAGGATCTCCCGGACGCGGAGGTCGCCCCAGGCCAGCGCCGGGGTGCAGCAGTCGCCGCCGGCTCCGGGTGAGGTGAACCGCACTCTGGGGCGGAGCAGGGCATCCGGACGAGTCGCCATGGGAGTGCCCGTCTCGTCGGCGAGCCGGGCGCCGACGGAGACGAAGGCGGCCGCCAGGGCCGGGGCGTGGGCAGGCGCGCCGTCCCAGAGCAGATCCAGATCGCCGGTCAGTTCGGCGGACCCGTGCATGATGCCGGCGACCTGCCCGATCACCACGGCTCGGACGCCGTTGCGGTGAAGGGCTTCGAGCAGAGGAAACGGATCGAACCCGAGGGCTCCGTCCGTGCCGATCGTGCCGACGTCGTCGTCGGCGTCCTCGTGGCCCAGGCCGGTGCCCGCCCGGTTCGCGGCGAGTTCACGCGTGCGCCGGGCGGCGGCGCGCAGTCGTTCCAGCGGTTCGTCGGTCATCCGGTTCATGCAACACCGGGTCGCGCTCGGGGCGCACGCGATTTTCATGTCGGACGGGCCGTACGGATGAGCCGCCCGGGCGGCTCATCCGTACGGCCGTCGCCGTGCTACATCAGGAGGCGGTGCAGGTCACCGCCGACGGGACGGCGTTGGTCCCGTTCCAGCTCGCCTGGAACCCGAACGTGGTGGACGCCCCGGCCCCGACAGAGCCGTTGTAGCTCACGTTCGTGACCGTGACGTTCGCCCCGGACTGGCTGACCGTGCCGTTCCAGAGCTGGCTGATCGTCTGCCCGTTGGCGAAGGCCCACTTGACGCTCCAGCCGCTGATCGAGGCGCTGCCGGTGTTCTTCACCGTGACCTCGCCCTGGAAGCCGCCCGGCCACTGGTTGGCCACCTTGTAGGTCGCCGAGCACGCCTTGCCGGCGCCACCCGACGGGCTCGCCGACGGCGAGGCGGACGGGCTGGCCGAGGGCGAGGCGGACGGCGAGGCGGACGGCGACGCCGACGGAGAAGCCGAGGGGGACGCGGACGGGGAGGCGGACGGAGAAGCCGATGGCGACGCGGACGGGGACGCCGACGGCGAGGGGGAGGGGGACGGGGAGGTCCCGCCGTTGCGGTCGCCGTAGATGATGCCCCGGCCGTTGGTGCCGAGGTAGACCCGGCCGTAGATCCGCGGGTCACCGGTCAGGGCCTCGCCCGCGTTGCCGTACTGGTGCTGGTCGTCGTTGATCCGCACCCAGCTCGCGCCGGTGTCGTCGGACCGGAACAGGCCCTGCACGCCGTCCACCGTGCCCATGAGGTAGAGGGCCTGGTACGTCTTGCCGGGGGCCGCCTTGCCGAATCCGATGTTCACCGAGGTGCTGACGTTCGACAGCTTGGTGAACGAGGCGCCCGAGTTGGTGGAGTGCCACAGGCCGCCCTCACCGGCCAGCCAGACGTCGCCCTCCTTGCCGGGCAGCGCCTTGAAATGCACACCGGTCGTCGGCAGCCCGGTCGCGGCGGTGGCGCTGAAGCTCGCGCCGCCGTTGGTGCTCACGTAGAACTTGCCGCCGGAGAAGGCGTAGAACTTCTGCGCGTTCACCCGGTCGGACTCGACGATCGCGCCGGCCGGAACGCCGCTGGAGGCGGTCCAGCTGTTGCCGTAGCCGACCGAGTAGACGACCTGGATGCCGGGGTCGCCCGGCGCCCACACGAAGCGGCTGCCGTCGGCCGCCGCGGCGACCGTGCCGCCGTTGTTCCCGCCCGCGTTGTCCGCACCGGCTCTGGCCCAACCAGGGGATCCCGGGCGAGGCCGCACAGCTCCTGCCGCTGCCCCGGCACTTCGAGCAGCTCGCGCAGCTCGT
>NZ_JBFAOO010000137.1:0-19214 GCF_040675265.1 Microbispora sp. NPDC049633 | reverse complement strand
CGGCGGGGCCGTCTGCGGCGCCGGGGTCACCGGCGCGGGAGCCTCCGGTGCGGCAGTCGCGGTCGCACCGTTCGCGGCGCCTGCGGACTTGGACGGAGCGGGCTTGGCCGTCCCGTTGTAGTCAGCGAAGAAGTGCCACCAGGCCTGGTCAACAGACTCGGGATCTTCGAGATACTTCTGGTACAACTCGTCGACAAGCCACTCATTTTGCCCGAAGCTTGCCAGCGGGTTTGTCCGCGACGACTCAGACGACACGGCGGAAATCGCCCTCTTCCGCAGATCGGCGTTGATGTTTGGTGAACCTGTCCAAGGCTACTCGCCTCGCACACCGAGGTGCGCCCCGGCGGGTCGCAGGCCCCGGCCCATCCTCCCAGGATCGATAAAACAGGTCACGCGCGGATAGCCCGTCTGGGTGGTGAGGTAGTCCTTACCCTCTGGTCACATCGACTGGGTCAGCCGATGAGCCGCGACTCGATCCGGATATTGGGACTTATATCGGACAGCATACCCGTGAGGTCGTCGCCCGCCGCACGCAGCGCGTCGGGGGAGAGCGGTTCGAGACGCTCCAGGAGGAAGAGCGCGTCCACGGTGTCCTCGGTGATCCTCGTCCTGACGCACTGCCGCCAGTTCCACCGACGGCAGGTGACCCCGGCGTCGTCGCGCCACACCACCTCGCCGATCTCCGGGTCGCCCAGCGCCTCCTCCGACGGCTCGTCGCCCGCGGCCCGCACCAGCCGCGCGGCGCCCTGGTAGCGGCCCAGGTCCTCGCCGCCGATCGGCAGGCCGTGCCGTACGGACACGGTGTTGTAGGCGTCCACCACCAGGTTGATCTCGGGGAGCGGCATCCGGCGGACCAGCGCGTCGACCGACGGCCGGGTGCGCTGGGGCTTGGCGCCGAAGGCGCGGTAGGCGTTCCGCCAGGCCTCGATCCTGGGATCGTCCAGCGGCACGGCCTCCGCGGCGGCGCCGGCGAGCCAGGCCCGCGAGCGGTCGTCGGACGGCCCGTTGCGCAGGCCGTACGCGCAGATCACCAGGACGGCGAAGTCCGGACGCAGCGCCGTGACGGCGTCGTCCACCCAGATGTCGTCGATCACGCGCGACAGCCTACGGCCACGCCCGCATGGCGAGTGCCGCCACCACCTGCAGGTCCTCCCGGGTCGCGCCATCCCTGGCCTGGGTGGACATGCCCTGGATGACGGCGGCGTAGAAGGTCGCCAGCGCGGGGGCGTCGGTCTCGGGCGCGAGGAGGCCGGCCTCGACGTCCCGCTCGACACGGCGGCGGATGGCGGCCTTGCCGGCCTCGCGGTGCGCCCGCAGCTCCTCGATCACGCCGGGATCGCTCGTGTTCACCCCCGCCGAGATGACCATGCACCCGGGCGGGTGCGCGGGATCGGTGTAGACCTCCGCCGCCTCGCGGAGCAGGCGCTCGACGGCCGCCCGCGCGGCCGGCTCCCCGGCCAGGGCCCGGGCGGCGAACGCGCCGTGGGTCTCCTGGTAGCGCCGCACGGCCTCGCCGAACAGCCGGCGCTTGTCGCCGAAGGCGGCGTAGAGGCTGGGCGGGTTGATGCCCATCACGGCCGTCAGTCCGGCGACCGAGGTCGCCTCGTAGCCGTGCCGCCAGAACTCCTCCAGCGCCCGGTTCAGTGCGACGTCCCGATCGAACGCCCTGGACCTTCCCATGCGCCGATTTTATAGCGGTCGCTACAAGTCGTGTTATTTTGTAGCGAACGCTAAAGAAAGGAGCGGTCATGACCGCACTGCACGGCAAGACGGCGCTGGTGACGGGCGCGGGCAGGGGGATCGGCCGGGCGATCGCCGAACGGCTGGCGGCCGACGGGGCGCTGGTGGCGGTGAACTACGCCAGGGACGAGGCGGCGGCGAAGGACACGGTGGCGGCCATCGAGGCCCGGGGCGGCCGGGCCTTCGCGGTGCGGGCCGAACTCGGCGTGCCGGGCGACGTGGACGAGCTGTTCGCCGGGCTGGACCGGGAGCTGGGACCGGAGGCGCCCATCGACATCCTGGTCAACAACACGGGGATCACCGTGCGGGGCACGATCGAGGAGATCACGCCGGAGGGTTACGACAGGGCGTTCGCCGTCAACACGCGGGCGGCCTTCTTCGTCACGCGCCGGGCGCTGCCGCGCATCCCCGACGGCGGGCGGATCGTGACCGTCACCTCGGGGGTGACCCGGATCGCGTTCCCCGAGGCGATCGCGTACGCGATGACCAAGGGCGCGCTGGAGACCTTCACACTGGCGCTGGCCAAGCACCTCGGGCCAAGGGGGATCACGGTCAACAACGTGGCGCCGGGGATCGTCGACACCGACACGAACGCGGACTGGCTGCGCGGCGACGAGGCGGCCTGGGCGGCGTCGGCCGGCCGGGCGGCGCTGGGCCGGGTGGGCACGCCGCGGGACGTGGCCGGGGTGGTCGCGTTCCTCGCCTCCGACGACGCGGGCTGGGTCACCGGCGCCACCGTGGACGCCACCGGCGGCAGCGACCTGTGACGCCCTCCCCGGGCTCTCAGTCCCAGGGGACGTCGAGCAGCCGCTCGAACTGGGCGGCGGCCTCGTCGGGGTCGAACCCGGGAAGGCCGTCGCGGATCAGCTCCCGGGTCCGGCGCGCCGCGTCGAGCCGCGCCCGGGAGACGGCGGCGCGCACCTCCTCCGCCAGCGTCCGGCTGTCCAGGCGCATCGCGCGCGGCCCGAACGCCACGTCCAGCACCAGGCCCTCGGCCGACACGGTGGCCGTCACCTGACCGGAGGCCGCCTCGCCCGTGCCGGTGATCTCTTCGAGGCCGGCCCGGGCCCGCTCGGCCCAGGCCTGGACACGCTCCGCCTGCTCCTCGGCCCGGGCGAGATCCTCCTCGCGGATGTCGGCCGGGTCCATGCGAGAGCCGTACACGGCGCCTCCAGTCGGGTCGTGAAGGGTCACAGCAGGTCGCGGGCGATCCGCTCCACGCGGTCGCGGACGAACCCGTCGTCCAGGGGCGCGGGGACGTCCGCGGTCTCGGCGAGGGCGGCGTCCATGATCTGCCTGGTCCTGGCCTCGGCGTCCCGCTGGGCCGCGCGCAGCACGGCCGTCACCTGCCGGCCGAGCGCCTCGCGGTCGAGCCGCATGACGCGCGGGTCGAAGTGCAGCTCCACGATCTCGCCCCGGCCGTCGGCCACCGCCCTCATCGTCCGGCCGGGGCTTTCCGCCCGTCCCGTCACGTCGCGGACCAGGGCCCGCGCGTCCTGCAGCCGCCGCATCATCGCCCGGCCCTCCAGCAGCACGCGCTCCAGCAGCTCGGCGTCGCCGTCGGGGGAGGGGGTCGTCATGAGAAAGAAGGTTATCGAAAGTTAGATCAGTGTTTACTGTGATCCGTACGAAACGGGAAGTGGGGGAGTTGAGTCTGCGGCATGGAGTCGGGACTGGAGATCATCCACGACCGGATGAGGCAGGACGCCTCCCGGATGCAGGTGCACGGTGAGGACTACGCCGCCGCGCTGCGCCGGCTCAGGGAACGCGGGCTCGGGGGCGCGGCGTGGCAGGACGACGGCCTGCTCGGCATGCTGGCCGGGCCGTACGCCGAGTGCACGCTTCTGGGGGTGGAGGCGCTGACCGGCCTGTCCGCGGCGATGGGCGACACCGGCGACGGGCTGGGCAGGGTGAGCGCCCGCGTCGGCGAGGCCGAGGGTGCGAGCCTGTCGCGGTCCCGCGACCTGTACGGCGAGCAGTGGGCGTGACGGGGGCCCGACGGTGGGTGTGACGGTTCCCCCGCAGGTGGAGATGATGCTGACCCTGCTCGGCGTGCCCTGGCCGAACGTCGACGAGGACGAGATCCGCAAGGACGCCGACGCCTGGCGGACCGTGCTCGCGGGCACCGACAGGTCCGGTACGGCGGCGAACGCCACGATCGCGGGGACGGGTGAGGTCTACCGCGGCAGGTCGGCGACGGCGCTGGCCGGCTACTGGAGCGAGACGGGCGGCGAGGGCGGGCATCTGAGCCGGGCGGCGGCCGCCGCGCGGATGGCCCCGGCCGTGCTCGACAACGCGGCCTGGCTGACGACCGGCGTGAAGGTCGCGGTGGCCTCGACCGCCGTCTACACGACCGTGCGGGTGGCCAGGGCGTACCTGGCGGGCGGTCCGCTCGGCGCGGCCCTGGCCGCGGCGGAGATGTTCCGCTCCCGCGCCGCCATCGGGCAGATCCAGCGGGAGGGCGCCGAGGGCGCCGGACGGGTGCTGGCCCCCGCGCTCGACCGCCGGGTCACCGAGCAGTTCCGCCGGATCCTCGAAGGCCTGCGCCGCCCGGGCGGCGGGGGACCGGTCCCCGCGTTCGCCGGCGCGGGTCACCGCATTCCGGCCCGGGGGACGGTGGGTCCCCGCGCGGCCGCCGGCCGATCCCCGCACGACGGCCTGGCGCTCATGGGGCGCAGCAACAAGAACGCCAGGAGCGGCGGCAACGGGCGCCGCGGCGGGGGCGGACGCCGTGGCGGCGGTGGAGGCGGCGGCGGAGGCGGGGGCGGCGCCCGTGCCGGCGAGGACGGCCGGACCGTCCACAGCGAGCAACGCCAGAGCCAGCGTGGCTTCAGCGACGACATGATCGACGACGTCAAGGCGAACGGCCGGAGGAGCCGTGGGCACGATCCCGGCACCTCCGTCTACGAGACGGACAAGCTGAAGGTCGTCGTGAACGACAGGACCGGTAACGTGATCACGGTCATCCGCAAGAAGAAGAGAAGGAACTAGGCGACCTGGGCGCCGGGCGAGGGTGGGAGGTCTGACGTGCGCATCGATCACGACAGAGAGAACAACGTCGCCTACATCTACCTGGTCGACGAGATCGGCGAGGGAGAGGCGGTCACCCAGATCGAGGTCGAGGACGACGAACTGCGCGGGGAGATCGTGCTGGACCTGGACCGGGAGGGGCGGCTCCTGGGCATCGAGGTTCTCGGCGCGTCGCGCATCCTGCGGCCGGAGGTCCTCGCCCAGGCCGGCGACGAAGCGGACGATGAAGCGGACGACGACGCGGACGACGACGGGGACGAGGGAGACGAGGGCGGACAGGGCGGCGGCGTCGGTCTGCCGCCCTACGAGCCGCATCTGCGCTGAGCCTCCCCTGCGCTGAGCCTCCCCTGCGCTGAGCTTCCCCTGGTTGGGCTCCGCCTGCGCCGAGCTTCCCTGCGCCGGGCTCTCCTTGCGCTGAGTCGCCGATGACATGGAACCGGCCGCCGCCTCTGCTGTGGCGGCGGCCGGGGTCTTCAGAAGCGGCGGCCCGTCAGACGGAGCAGGCGGCGCCGTTCAGGGTGAACAGGTCGGGTGTGGGGTTGGCCCCCGGCGCACCCTGGCCGTTGAAGCCGAAGGTGACCGACTGGCCCGGCCTGATGGTCTTGTTGTACGACTCGTTCGCGGCGGTCACGGTCGCCGCCTGCTGCGAGAACTTGGCGTTCCAGCTGAGGTCGACCTTCTGGCCGCCCAGGAACGACCACTTCAGCGCCCAGCCGTCGATCGCCTTCGTGCCGGTGTTCTTGAGGGTGATCTGGGTGGTGAAGCCCGTCGGCCAGCTGCCGTGCGTGGTGTAGGTGACCTTGCACGAGGCCGGAGCCTTGACCGTGCCGTCGCCCTGGTCGGCGATGAAGGCCGAGATCCACGACAGCGGCGAGTTCCAGTTGATCGTCAGCTCGTTGGTCGCCCACGAGTTGATGTCGTCGATGTAGCAGAACTGCGCCACGCAGCCCTTCAGCTTCGCCTGGGCCACCGGGTCCTGGATGCTGGAGTTGGCGCCGCCCGCGAGCGTGCCGCGCGGGGGGTTCGGCAGCGAGGTGTCCAGCGCGTGGGCGTACCACCTGCTGTGCTGGTTCTTCGACGCCACCTCGCCGTAGCCGGTCACGTACGACTGGTTGAGCGCGTTGCGGCCGAAGATGTAGTCCACGCCCTGCAGCACGCCGTCGCGGTACTTCACGTCGCCTGTGAGGTCGAAGGCCGTGGCCAGGACCACCAGGTTGTTGACGATGATGCTGTTCGATCCCCAGTCGTAGTTCGTCGTGTCGTACGGCAGGCCGTAGGGGTGGGCCTTCAGCGCGGCGAGGTACTTGTCCGCGCCGGCCACCACCGAGGCGCGCACCTCGTCGCGGCCGGGCAGGGCGTTGGGCACGGTCGCCAGGTCGAGACGGCCGAGCGCCGCGACGTTGCCCCAGTCCATGGCGCCCGTCTTCCAGATGTCGGCCGTGTGGACCGGCGAGGCGAGGAGGTAGTCCTTGTACTCCTTGTCACCGGTGGTGATGTAGAGCTCGGCCGCCGCCCAGTAGAACTCGTCGCTGACGTTGGCGTCGTCGTAGGTGCCGCCGCCGACTCCGTCGGCGGTGGAGGCCAGGATGTTCGGGTTCGCCTTGGCAGCCGTCCACGCCTTCTTCGCCGCGGCGAGGTTCTTCGCCGCGAACGCCGCGTCGTACGGCGCGAAGATCCGGGCCGCCTGGGCGGCCGTGGCGGCGAGGTTGAGCGTCGCGGCCGTGGTGACGGGGTGCAGCTCGCGCTTCTGCGGGTCCAGGTGGGGCAGCAGCGGCAGGCCGGTCCAGTTCTCGTCGTGGATCTTGTGGTGGGCCATGCCGTCGGGCCGCTGCATCTTCAGCAGGAACTCCTGCTCCCAGCGGGCCTCGTCGAGCACGTCGGGGACGTCGTCGCCGCTCTCGGGGATGTTAAGGCTCCCGATCGGCTTGGCGGTCGCGGCGTTCTTGGTGCGCTCGAACTCGCTCATCAGCTGGGCGACCGAGATGCCGCCGTTGACGACGTACTTGCCGTGGTCGCCCGCGTCGTACCAGCCGCCGGACACGTCCAGGGTGTAGTCGCAGACGCCCGGCTGGCAGGGCACGTTCTTGTCGCCCTGGTTGGGGGCGACGCCCACGTGACCGGCGGGCCGGCCGTACCCGGGACGCAGGGCGTCGTCGATCGCGATGCCGCTGCGCTGGGTGTAGTAGAACTTCAGCGCGTCGAGCTTGAGGTCGGCGTACGCGTCGGGCT
Source organism: Microbispora sp. NPDC049633 (assembly GCF_040675265.1). Classification (NCBI taxonomy): domain Bacteria; kingdom Bacillati; phylum Actinomycetota; class Actinomycetes; order Streptosporangiales; family Streptosporangiaceae; genus Microbispora; species Microbispora sp. NPDC049633. The sequence continues at coordinate 12,215 of NZ_JBFAOO010000137.1, read as the reverse complement.
TGATGTCGAACGGCCGGCTGGTCTCGCCGTCGGCGGTCAGCGTGTAGCCGGTCCCGGCCTTCACGTACGAGCCGAAGTCGACGGAGTGGACGTTCTGCCCGGAGCTCGCGTCGACGCCGCGCGGGGTGGTCGTGCCGTGCGCGACCACGGTCCCGGCGGAGTTCTTGAGCTGCCACGGCAGCGCCTCGGTGGCGTCGGTGACCACGGTGGCGTTCTTGGGGCCCTTGGGCAGGTAGGCGACCTGGTTCACGCGGACCCGGGGGCCGGTGTCGGGCGTGTAGACGTCCGGCGGCGCGCCGCCCTTGAGCGAGACGTTGTCCACGCAGAACCGCCACGCCGTCGCGCTGCCGCCGATCTGGAAGACGACCTGCGCGTTGGGCAGGTCGACCGGCGAGGTGAACGTGTAGCTGTAGGTGTTGCCCGAGACGCTGAGCTCGGGGGCCGCCGCCACGTACTGCGTGTAGGGGTCGGTCGGGAGCTGGACGAACGCTCTGGCGACCTTTCCGGGGGTCGCGGTGGCGAAGAAGCTGAACGCGTACGTCTCGTCCTTCACCAGCGGGATGTCGTTGACGCCGACGATCGCGTCCCAGGGGTTGGTCGTCCCCGCCGGGACGTCGGTGCAGAGCCGGCCGTCGGTCAGCTCGAAGTTCAGGTTCGCGGTGTGCCACCACGGTTCCGTGGTGGTGTCGAACGTGCCGTTGGGGATCTGTTCCGGGCCCTCCTCCGCCGTGGCGGGAGGTGTGCCGGTCAGGCATGCCGTGGCCAGTGCCGCCACGGTGAGGATGCCGATTCGTCTGAGCACAGTCGTCCTCGGGGGGTGGTGTGGGAGCGCTCCCAAGCCGGTGAGCGAATGGCATGTTTCCTTCGGGTTTCAACGGGCGTCAACGATGCGGGCGTGAAGACGCCGTTGACCGGCCATTGTGAAGCCGCGCAACTGAAACTTTCATTTCCGCAGAAATATCTTTGCAAAGCTTCCTTTGCAAATTAGTGTCCGAGACATGGATCAGGAGGTCTTCCACGTCCGCGATTCCCGGACTCTGAAGGCGGTCGCCCACCCGCTGCGGGTGCGGCTGCTGGGGGAGCTGCGCACGAACGGCCCCGCGACCGCGACCGAGCTGGCCGGGCGCCTCGACGAGAGCTCGGGCTCCACCAGCTATCACCTGCGTCAGCTCGCCAGGTTCGGCTTCGTGGAGGCCGATCCCGGCCGGCGCGACCGGCGCGAGCGCCGGTGGCGCGCGATCCACCGCTTCACCTCCTGGAGCGACGTGGAGATGGCCGCGACCGCCGAGGGCCGGGAGGCCGCGGCGTTCCTGCGGCGGCGCCAGCTCGAGAAGCTCACCGCCGACGTGGAGAACTTCGAGCGCGAGCGTGACCTGTGGAGCGAGGCGTGGGTCGAGGCCGCCGGCATGTCCGACCTGGTGGTACGGCTCTCGCCGGCGACGGTGGCGGCCCTGTACGAGCGGGTGTCGGCCATGTTCCTGGAGGCCGCCGAGCGGGACCGGGACGATCCCGACGCGCGCACGGTCGCGGTGCTGCTGGCGGCCCATCCGCGCCGGGACGACCCGGCGGCCGGGCGTGAGTGAGCGCGGGCGGTCGCTCGCCGAGACCCCGCGGCCGGGCATGCGTGACCACGGGCGGTACGCCGCGATCGAGTTCCTCACCTGGCTGCCGACCGGCCTGATGATGGCGCCGATGGTGCTGCTGATGGCCGGGCGCGGGCTGGACATCGCCGAGATCGGCCTCGTCACGGCCGCCTACTCGGTCACCGTCGTCGTCCTGGAACTGCCGACCGGCGGGCTCGCCGACGTGCTCGGCAGGCGGTCGGTGCTCGCCGCCTCGGCCGTCGTCGGCGCGGCGGCGCTGACCGTGATGGCGCTGGCGCACTCCGCCTGGGCGTTCCTGGTCGCGTCCGTGCTCAAGGGCGTCTCCCGCGCGCTGTCCAGCGGACCCGCGCAGGCCTGGTACGTCGACACGCTGCACGAGCGGCACGGCCCGGACGCCGACCTCAAGCCCGGGCTGGCGGCGGGCAACGTCGCGGGCTCGGCCGCCCTGGCCATCGGCACCCTCGCCGGGGGCCTGCTCCCGCTGGCCGTACGCCGGGACCCGCTGGCCGCGCCGGTCTGGGCGGCGGCGGGCGCCGCGGTCGTCCTCCTCGTGGCCGTGCTCGTGCTGATGCGCGAGCCGGGCCGTACGGCGCGGGGCCCGGGCCGGGCGGCCCGGCTGGCCGCGGCGGTCCGCGACGTGCCGGTCACGATCGCGGGCGGAGTGCGGATCGGGCTGACCGACCGCGGTCTCGGCCGGCTGCTGCTGGTGGCCGCGGCCGGCGGCGTGCTGCTCAACACGATCGAGATGCTGACCCCCGGCCGGCTCGCGGAGATCACCGGGCGGGCCGAGACCGGCGGCGCCGCCTACGCCTTCGTGACCTTCGCCGGGTTCGCCGCCAACGCGCTCGGCAGCTCGCTCGCTCCGGGGGCGGCCCGGCTGGCCCGGGGCTCCGTCCGGGCGGCGGTGCTCGCCACGGTCGTGGTGGCGGCCGCGGTCGCCGCGCTGGCCGCCTCGGTGGCGCTGCGCGGCTGGGCCGCGATCGCCGCCGCCGCGGCCGCCTACGTCGTGCTGTTCACCGCGCTCGCGGTCGCCTCCCTGCTCAGGGCCGAACTGGTGCACCGGCGGGTGGCCGCGGACCGCCGGGCGACCGTGATGTCGGTGGACTCCCTGCAGCTCCAGTTCGGCGGCATGCTCTCCTCGCTCTGCCTGGTGCCGCTGGCGGGGGTCGCCGGCGCCGGTCCGGTCTGGGCCCTCTCCGCCGGGGTCGTCCTCGCCTCCGCCCTCCTGTACGTACGCCTCCCCGCCGGCCCCGCCCTGGGGCACCCCCGGTAGAACGATATTCGGTAAGGCGGCACAATCGATTCGGCAGAGCTGCGAGAGGGGCGGGGAGCCGATGAACAAGGTGAGTGTGACCGCGGCGAACGAGGCGCAGCGCGCGGCGTGGCTGGGCGGGAGACTGCCCGAGGTCGAGCGGGTGCGGCCGGGGCTGTGGTCGATCCCCGTCCCGATCCCGATCAACCCGCTGCGCTACGTGCTGGTCTACGCCCTGGAGGTCCCCGACGGGGTAGTGATCATCGACGCCGGGTGGAACACCGAGGAGGCGTACGGCGCGCTCGTCGCGGGGCTCGCCACGGCCGGGTACGCGATCACCGATGTGAAGGCCGTGCTGGTCACGCACATCCACCCGGACCACTACGGCCTGGCCGGGCGGATCCGCGAGGTCTCCGGCGCGTGGATCGGGCTGCACCCGGCCGACGCCCGCATCGTGCACGACCGCTACGACGAGTCGGCGATCGAGTCGCTCGTACAGCGGGAACGGGCTCTGCTGCTGAGGTGCGGCGTGCCGGACATGACGGCCGAGGAGCTCGCCGGGGCGTCGGTCATGCTGCGCCAGTTCGTCACGATGGCGACCCCCGACCGGCTCATCGAGGACGGCGACCGGCTCGACCTGCCCGGCTGGGACCTGCGGGCGGTGTGGACCCCGGGTCACTCGCCCGGTCACCTGTGCTTCGCGGAGCCGGAGCGCAGGCTGCTGTTCTCCGGCGACCACGTGCTCGCCCGCATCACGTCGATGGTCGCCGTGCACCCGCAGTCGGCGGCCAACCCGCTGGCCGACTACCTCGACGCGCTGCGGACGGTGGGCAAGCTCGACGTCGAGGAGGTGCTGCCCGCCCACGAGTACCGCTTCCTTGAGCTGGCCGACCGGGTGGACTACGTGATCGCGCACCACGAGGAGCGACTGGACGAGGTGCGCCGCGTCGTGGCCGAGGGCGACGGCTCCACCTGCTGGGACATCGCCACCCGGCTCACCTGGTCGCGCGGCTGGGAGGAGATCCCCGCGCACATGCGGCGGGCGGCCAACAACGAGACGCTCGCCCACCTGGTGTGGCTGGAGCAGCGGGGCATGGTGACCCGCGTGCCCGGCGAGCCCGACCTCTGGCACACGCCGTCCGCCTGAAGCCGCCGGGCCGGGCCGCGGTCAGGCGGTCATCGCCGCGGTGGGGGTCGTGTCCCGCCGCGGGCTCGCGGGAGCGCCGATGTTCAGGTGGGTTTCGAGGTAGGCGTCGACGACGTCCAGGTCGGCGGTCACGGCGGCGACGTAGCCGTCGGGGCGTACCAGGACCCACTGTCCGGAGGCGAGCCCGTAGCCGTCGCGGACGTGCCGGCCGGTGTCGACGATGTCCCCGCGTTCGCCGATGGTGTGGACACGCACGCCGCGCCGGGCGGCGGGGGCCTCGCCGGCGGGCACGTCGTAGCCGATCAGTGTCCAGTGGGTGCCCGTGAAGAGGGAGAACAGGCGGGTGGGCAGGCCGCCGGCACCGGTGACGGGCGCGTCGGGAGCGCGGTCGCCGGCGAGCACGCCCGTGGTGCGCCGGGGGTCGGTGTGGCTGAGCGGCGAGTCGCGGTAGCCGAGGTCGAGCTGGGAGACGTCCCGGTCACGCCTGGTGTCGCCGTTCTTGGCCCCCTCCAGCAGCCGCTTCGACAGGCCGAGCACCGCCTCCGCGATCGGGCGGCGCTCCCTCTCGTAGGACGCCAGCAGCCGGTCCGGGGCGCCGGCGAGCACGGCGGCGAGCTTCCAGCCGAGGTTGTAGGCGTCCTGCACGCTGGTGTTCAGTCCCTGCCCGCCGGTCGGCGGGTGGACATGCGCCGCGTCCCCGGTCAGGAACACGCGTCCGGCCTGGTAGGCCCCGGCCAGGCGGGCGTTCATCTCGTACGCCGAGGCCCACGAGACCGAGCGGATCAGCACGTCGTCGCGGCCGGTGCGCTCGCGCACCAGCTCGGTCAGCCCCCGCGCGGACAGGTCGACGTCCACGTCGAACGGGACCGGAGCCTGGAGCTGGAACATCTCGGTGCCGTAGAGCGGGCACAGCATGATCTGGTCCGATCCCCGCCCCCAGCGGTGCCATGCGTCGAATGAGACCCCCTCGGCGACCACGTCGGCCACCACGGCGCGCACCCCGAGGGTGACGCCGTCGAAGGCCACTCCCAGGGACTTGCGCACGAAACTGGACCCGCCGTCGGCGCCAACCAGGTACCGCGCGCGCACGGTGCGCGCACCGTCGGGTGTGAGAATGCGCGCGCTCACCGAGTCCTCGTCCTGGGCGAAGCCGACGAGTTCGTGGTCGTAGTGCGGGGCGTGACCGAGCTCGGCCAGCCGCTCGCGCAGCCTGCGCTCCGTGAGGAACTGCGGGACCAGCAGCGCCATCCAGTAGGGCTCGGCCGGTGTCGGGCCGCCTGTGGCCATCGTGGTGTCGACCGGGCCGTCGTCGGTGTAGACGCGCTGGAGCGGATACTCGCCGCCGGAGGCGACGATCTTGTCGATCACTCCGAGGTCCTCGAACACCTCCTGGGTGCGTGGCTGGATGCCCTTGCCTCGTGATCCGACGAACGGGTGCGCGGCCTTGTCGATCAACAGGAAGCTCACGCCCCGGCGGGCCAGATCGATCGCGAGGGTCTCCCCGGCCGCCCCGGATCCGCAGATGATCACATCGACATCGGTCTCGGTCATGTTCAGCTCCTCTTCGGCATGGATCCCGGCAGCTCGGCTGTCCGGAATTTATGTGTAAAACGCACACATCTTAAGAAGGGCGAAGAGAGTCCGTCAATCGCGTGCCTGATAAGATGCTGAGAACAGGCCGGGTCGTCCGGTTGCGGGGGCGAAATATATGTGTTGATTACACTGACCTTGTGATGGCCTGCCAGATGTCGCGCGGGATCGCGCAGTCCTCGCCAGACCGGCGCCACGGCGCAGCGAGGCCCGCGTCCGTACGGCGGGCCCGTCGCCACAGTGGCGGGATCCGCCTCCCTGTCGTCGGCGGCGCCGCAGGCAGACGTCCTAAAATGCCCTTCGCATCCGGTCCTCTGAAGAGACCCGATTCTCCGCAGAGACCGGACGCGCCGGAGCTTCAGGAAGGGCCGGAGCTTCAGGAGAGGCCGGAGACTCAGGGAAGGACGGTGCAGCCGCCTTGACCGCACGGCGACGCCAGACCACGTTGCGCCGTCTCCACGGGGCCATCGTCGACCTGGTCGTGCTGATGAACCTGCCCAGCCGCGACGACGTCCTGCTGGCCGAGGCCGGCGTCTCCCTCGACCGCGCCCTGTTCCACGTGCTCGTCGGCGTCGAGCGGTTCGGGCCGATCGGGGTGGGCGAGCTGGCCGAGCGAGCCGGACGCGACCACACCACCATCAGCCGCCAGGTCGCGAAGCTCGCGGCCCTCGGGCTCGTCGAGCGGCGCCCCAGCCCTGCCGACGCCCGGGTGAAAGAGGCCATCATCACCGCCGAGGGCCGCCGCGTCACCGACGCTCTCGACGCCGCCCGCCACCGCCTCGCCGGTCCCGTTCTCGCGCAGTGGAGCGACCGGGACCTGACGGAACTCGAACGCCTCATGCGCCGCTATGTCGACGACATGCTCGCGGCGACGGCGAAGGCCGCCGACGGAGACTAGAAGAGCCCGGACCGGCTTCGCCCGCGCCTTCAGGCGCGCCTACGGCTTGCCATCCGGCGCGTACCGCGGGCACCGGACGGCTTCCTCGGGCTGAACGGTTCGGGATATCGTTCGGGAAGTACTAGAACGATGTTCTCTTCTGGTCCTGCGAGGGAAGGGTGGCGCCATGTCTGAGGGGTCCGAGCTCAGGTTCGACGGGAGAGTGGCGATCGTCACCGGAGCCGGGCACGGTCTCGGCCGGTCGCACGCGCTGCTGCTCGCCCAGCGGGGGGCGAAGGTCGTCGTCAACGACCTGGGCGGCGCCCTCGACGGCTCCGGCGCGTCCGCGGGCCCGGCGGCGGAGGTCGCCGAGCTCATCGTGAAGAACGGCGGCGAGGCGGTGGCCAGCACCGACAACGTCGCCACCCCGGAGGGCGCGGAGGCGATCGTGCGGACGGCGCTCGACGCGTTCGGCCGCGTGGACGTCGTCGTCAACAACGCCGGCATCCTGCGCGACCGGTCGTTCGGGAAAATGACGGTCGAGGAGTTCGACGCCGTGATCGCCGTGCACGTGCGCGGATCGTTCCTGGTCAGCCGGGCGGCGTTCCCGCACATGAAGGAGCAGGCGTACGGGCGGATCGTGAACACCTCCTCGCCGGCCGGGCTGTTCGGCAACTTCGGCCAGGCCAACTACTCCACGGCCAAGATGGGCCTGGTGGGCCTCACCAAGACGCTCGGCATCGAGGGGGCGCGGGCGAACATCAAGGCCAACGCGATCGCCCCCGTGGCGTGGACGCGGATGACCGAGTCGCTGCTGCCCGCGGAGTTCGAGGAGAAGTTCACCCCCGAGCGGGTCAGCCCGCTGGTGGCCTACCTGGCGCACGAGAGCTGCGAGACCAGCGGCGAGGTGTTCTCGGTCGGCGCGGGCCGGGTCGCGCGGGTGTTCGTGGCCGAGGGGCCGGGCTGGCGGACCGACGACCTCACCGTCGAGGCGCTCCGCGACAACTGGGAGGCCGTCATGGCCGAGCAGCCCTATCTGCCGACCAAGCTGGGCGAGCAGGCCGGCGCCTCCCTGCAGGCCATGCTCTGACCTCAGGGCTCCTCGCCCGGCTGCTCCGGCGGGCAGGCGAGGTCGGTGAAAAGGTCCCCGGGCCGCCGCGGAACGGGCGCGCGGCCGGGGGGCTGCCTGACCCGCAGATCGGGGAACGGCGGCGTCGGGTTGCGCCGGGACTGCGGCTGCGCGCCGAGCGTGAGCTCCTCACCGTGGTGGGTCAGCGTGATGGGGGTGCCGTGCAGCAGCCGGTACGTCGTGCCGTCCGACGTGACGTCGACCCGCAGCAGGCGGCCCCGGTAGCGCACGCGGAAGGCGAGCCGGGTGATGCCCGAGGGCAGGCGGGGAGCGAAGCGGACGCGTCCCTCGCGTGCCCGCATGCCGCCGAACCCCGCCACCAGCGCGATCCACGCCCCGGCGAGCGAGGCCATGTGGACCCCGTCGCGGGTGTTGTGCTCCAGGTCGCGCAGGTCCATCAGCGCGGCCTCGCCGAGGTAGGCGTAGGCGAGGTCGAGCTGCCCCACCTCGGCGGCGAGCACGGCCTGGGTGGCGGCCGACAGCGAGGAGTCCCTGACGGTCAGCGCCTCGTAGTAGGCGAAGTCACGCGCCTTCTGCTCGGGGGTGAACGCCTCGCCGCACAGGTGCATGGCCAGCACGAGGTCGGCCTGCTTGACGACCTGCTTGCGGTACAGGTCGAAGTAGGGGAAGTGGAGCAGCAGCGGATACTGCTCGGGCCGGGTGCCCGCGAAGTCCCACACCGCGTGCCCGGTGAACCCCTCGCTCTGCTCGTGGACCCCCAGCCGTTCGTTGTAGGGCAGGTACATGGCCGCGGCGGCGTCGCGCCACGTCGCCGTCTCCTCCAGCGTGACCCCGAGCTCCTGCGCGCGGTCGAGGTGACGTACGGCCACGGCGGCGGCGGCGCGCAGGTTCCGCTGCGCCATGAGGTTCGTGTAGACGTTGTTGTCCGCGACGGCGCTGTACTCGTCGGGGCCGGTCACGCCGTCGATGCGGTAGCGGCCTTCGGCGTCGTGGTGGCCGAGCGCGCACCACAGCCGGGCGGTCGCGACGAGCAGTGGCAGGCCGATGTCCCGCTCGAAGGCGGTGTCCTCGGTCGCGTCGACGTACCGCGTGACCGCGGCGGCGATGTCGGCGCTGACGTGGAAGGCCGCCGTGCCCGCGGGCCAGTAGCCCGAGCACTCCTCGCCGTTGATAGTCCGCCACGGAAAGGCGGCCCCGCGCAGCCCGAGCTGTTCGGCGCGCGCCTGCGCGAGGGGGAGGATCGACTGCCGCCACATCAGGGCGTCGGCGGCGGCTCGGGGATAGGTGTAGATGGCCACCGGCAGCACGAAGCTCTCGGTGTCCCAGAACGCGTGGCCGTCGTAGCCGGAGCCGGTCAGACCCTTGCCGGGAATGGGCCGCCGCTCCAGCCGGGCACCCGCCTGGAGCAGGTGGAACAGCCCGAAGCGCACGGCCTGCTGCACCTCGGCGTCGCCCTCCACCTCGACGTCCGCGCCCGCCCAGAAGTCGTCGAGGAAGGCGCGCTGCTCGTCGCACAGCCCGTCCCACCCGGTGAGCCGGGCCGCCGCCAGCGCCGCCACGACCTGGTCGTGCATCGCGGGCCTGGAGCGCTTGGCCGACCAGCCGTAGGCGAAGAACTTGTCCAGCCGCAGCCGCTCGCCGGGTCTCAACCGGGTGGCGACCGTCACCCGGCTGACGTTGCCGCCGCCGTCGCACTCGACCCGGGTGCCGTCCGGGCCGTCGATCTCGTGGCGCATCCCCGCCGCGACCCGCAGCCGGCTGGCCCTGGTGGAGTGGACCATGACGCACACGCCGTTGCGCGCGGTGACGTTCTCTTCCAGGACGAGCGGCGCCTCCAGCGCGGCGGCGGCGCGAGGGTCGGCGGTCGGCGACGGCACGGTCTCGTTGGCCACCAGCTCTGACTGGACGACCACACTGAGCGGCTGGTCCACCGGCTCCACCTCGTAGCGGACCACGGCCACGGCCCGGTGGGTGAACGACACGAGCCGGGTCGAGGTGATCCGCACCTCCGCCCCGGTCGGGGAGCTCCAGCACACCTTCCGGGTGAGCGTCCCCGCCCGCAGGTCGAGGACCCGTTCGTGTGAGTGCAGCGTGCCGTACCGGACGTCGAACGGCTCGTCGTCCACCAGCAACCGGATCAGCTTGCCGTTGGTGACGTTGACGACCGTCTGCCCGGACTCGGGGTAGCCGTAGCCCGCCTCGGCGTACGGCAGCGGGCGCAACTCGTAGAAGGAGTTGAGGTAGGTGCCGGGCAGCCCGTACGGCTCGCCCTCGTCGAGGTTGCCGCGCAGCCCGATGTGCCCGTTCGACAGGGCGAAGACCGACTCGGTCTGGGCGAGCACGTCGGTGTGCAGGTGGCACTCCCGCACCGACCACGGCTCGACCACGAAGGCGGGATGTTTGATCATTTCTCGTCCAGCAGGTCGGAGAGGTCGGACACCACCACGTCGGCGCCGTTGTCCCGCAGGGCGTCGGCCTGATGCCCGCGGTCCACGCCCACCACGACGGCGAAACCGCCCGCGCGTCCGGCGGCGACCCCGGCCAGCGCGTCCTCGAACACCGCGGCCTCGGCCGGGGCGAGGCCGAGCGCGTCGGCGGCGGCGAGGAACATGTCGGGGGCGGGCTTGCCGGCCAGTCCGCGCCGCCTGGCCACCTCGCCGTCGACCCGCGCGTCGAACATGTCGTCCAGCCCGGCCGCGGCGAGCACGCGTGCGGTGTTGGCGCTGCTGGAGACGACCGCGCGGCGCAGCCCGGCGTCGCGGACGGCCCGCAGGTAGCGCACCGACCCCTCGAAGACCTCCACGCCCTGCCGGTCGAGGATCGCCTGCACCAGTTCGTTCTTGCGGTTGCTCAGGCCGTTGACCGTGGGCATACCCGGCGGGTCGTCCGGCTTGCCCTCGGGCAGGTCGATGTCCCTGGACCGCAGGAAGGTCCGGGTGCCGTCCAGGCGTTTCCTGCCGTCGACGTACCGCTCGTAGTCGCCGGTCTCGTCGAAGGGCACGAACGGAGTGCCGCTTCCGGCGGCCCGCTCGCGCAGGAACTCGTCGAACATCTCCTTCCACGCCGCCGCGTGGACCCGCGCCGTGCGCGTGAGCACCCCGTCCATGTCGAACAGGCAGCCGCGCACCTCGTCCGGCAACCCCAGCATGCGCCCTCCAACCGTTCTCCTGCTCTTCTACCCCGTACGCCGGAAGCCACTTTTGCTGATTCCAACGAAAGGTTGCATCAGATCGATAAAAGCTCTTCCCAGATCAGCAGAAAAGGGGTACGTTTCCAGCCAATCACTGGGACGCGGAGGCGTGGGTGAAGAGGACGACCATCAGGCCGGAGAACGTGCACCAGGCCGCGCTCCTGCGACTGCTGAGGGACGGCGGGCGTTCGCGCGCCGAACTCGGCGACGTGGTGGACTTGTCCCGGTCGAAGCTCAACGTCGAGCTGGACCGGCTGATCGAGCTCGGGCTCGCCGAGCCCGACGGGCTGGCCGCCTCGCGCGGCGGCAGGCGCTCGGGCCGGGTGCGCATCGCGCGTGACATCCGGTTCGCCGGGATCGACATCGGCGCCACCTCGATCGACGTCGCGGTCACCAACGGAGAGCTCGAGGTGCTCGGTCACCTGAGCGAGCCCTGCGACATCAAAGAGGGACCCGGCGTCGTGCTGGACCGGGCCATCGAGCTGCTCGGCAAGCTGAGCAGGGACGGGCTGTTCACCGACCTCAGCGGCGCAGGCATCGGCGTCCCCGGGCCGGTGAGCTTCGCCGAAGGCGTCCCGGTGGTGCCGCCGATCATGCCGGGCTGGGACCGCTACCCGGTCAGGGAGACGGTCGGGCAGGCACTGTGCTGCCCCACGGTGGTCGACAACGACGTCAACATCATGGCTCTCGGGGAGCTGCACGCGGGCCTCGCACGGCATGTCGAGGACTTCCTGCTCGTCAAGATCGGCACCGGTATCGGCTGCGGCATCGTGGTGGACGGCAAGATCTACCGCGGTGTGTCAGGCAGCGCCGGCGACATCGGCCACATCCGGGTGGACGACCTCGGGCCGGTCTGCTCCTGCGGCAACTCCGGCTGTCTGGAGGCGTACTTCGGCGGTTCCGCGCTGGCGCGGGAGGCCGTCGCGGTGGCGCGCTCGGGCGGCTCGCCGTACCTGGCCGAGCGGCTCGCGGTCGCGGGCACGCTGACGGCCGAGGACGTCGCCGCCGCGGCGGCGCAGGGCGACGCGGGCGCGATCGGGCTGATCCGCGACGGCGGGCGCCGGGTGGGCCAGGTCCTGGCGAGCCTGGTGAGCTTCTTCAACCCCGGTCTCGTGATCATCGCGGGTGGTGTGGCCAAGCTCGGCCACGTGCTGCTCGCGGAGATCAGAAGCGTCGTCTATCGCCGGTCGCTGCCGCTCGCCACCGGAAATCTGCCGATCGTGCTGTCCGAACTGGGCGACACCGCGGGTGTCATCGGCGCCACCCGCCTGATCAGCGATCACGTCTACTCCGACCACGTCTATTCCGGCAACTGACATCGTTGGGAGATCCCCATGGGAGACGAACACCCCCTGCTTCAGATGAGGGGGATCGTCAAGCAGTTCCCCGGCGTGCGTGCGCTGGACGGCGTGGACCTTGAGGTCAGGGCCGGGGAAGTGCACTGCCTGCTCGGCCAGAACGGTGC
>NZ_JBFAOO010000136.1:0-19350 GCF_040675265.1 Microbispora sp. NPDC049633 | reverse complement strand
CCGCGACGAAGGCGGGCCGGACGGCCGCCGGCCTGCTGGAGCAGGCCTGGCCGGACGCCCCCCATTCACCGCCGCGCAGCGCATCCCACTGCGCATCCCACTGCGACTCCCACTGGGCACTCCACTGCGCGTTCCGCTGGGCGTCCCGCTCCGTGCGCCGGCCCTGGGCCCGCTCGGCGGGCCGGTCCCGGTCACGTTCCGCCCCCCGTTCGGAAGCCCGTTCGGAAGCCCGATCGGCAGACCTCTCGGAAGCACGGTCGCGAGGGCGTTCGGGACTGTCCGCCCGGCGGTGGGAGGACAGATAGGGCCCTCGCTGCCACCACCGCGACCCCCGCCGGTGGCGGCCCCTGTCGCCCGGCTCCGCCATCGCACCCCTCAGTCAGGCTCCGCGTCCTCGTGCCGCGTACCGGTCCACCGTACGATGCCGCGCTGTCTCCGTCACCCGAAAGCCCGACCCGATCAGTGGCCGGCATGGCTTACCGTGTGGGCATGCCTAGCGTGATTATCGGCCTGGCGCTGCTTGCCTTCTGGCTCTACTGCCTCTTCGACGTGATCACGACCCCCGAACAGGACGTGCGCAATCTCCCGAAGTTCCTGTGGGTCCTCATCGTGATCCTCCTGGCGGACATCGGTGCGCTGACCTGGCTCCTCGTGGGTCGCCCCCGCCGTCAGCACGCCGTGTACGCGGCGGGAGGCGGCGGATGGGCCCATCAGAGCGGCGACGTGCCCCGCGGACCCGACGACGACCCCGAGTTCCTGCGCAGCCTCGATCGGCGCCTGCGCGACGAGGACTGACCCGCGCGAGAGCCCACACGACAGCCCGTACGAGACCCCGCGCGACCCCCCGCGCACCCCCCTCGGACCACCCACCGGGTTCCCCGCGTGGGGCCTGCGCCGCGAACGGCCCTACTTGGGCACGTCGGCGTAGGAGTGCAGTCCCGAGAAGAAGATGTTGACGCCGACCAGGTTGAACAGCAGGCAACCGAAGGCGACCAGCGAGACGATCATCGCGGCCTTGCCGCGCCACCCGGCCGTCGCCCGGGCGTGGAGATAGGCGGCGTAGACGACCCACGTGATGAACGCCCACACCTCCTTCGGGTCCCAACCCCAGTAGCGGCCCCACGCGCGGTCGGCCCACAGGGCGCCGGCGATGACGGCGAACGTCCAGATCGGGAACGAGATGACGATCGCGCGGTGCGCGACGCGCTCCAGGCTCTCCCTGCTCGGCAGCACCGAGGGACGCCCGTCCTTGCGGATCAGGTAGAGGATCGCGCACACGCCCGCGACGATGAACAGCCCGCTCGCCACGATCGCCGCCGTGACGTGGATCGCGATCCAGTACGAGTGCAGCGCGGGCATCACCGGGCCCGCCTGGACGTGCAGGAACAGCACGGCGAAGCCCAGGCCGAGCGCCGCCGTCACGGTCACGAACGCGCCGAGGAAACGGATCGGCTGCCGGATCAGCAGCGCGAGGAACGCGGTCACGGCGGCGAAGCAGATGGCCACCACGAACTCGTACATGTTGGCCCACGGCCACCGGCCGACCGCGATGCCCCGCGTGAGGATGCCGGCGAGGTTGGCGGCCCACGCGACCCAGGTGAGGACCACCCCGACCGTCCCCGCTCGGACGGCCCACGCCGCCGGCTGCGAGCCCGAATCCCGCGTCGTGTCCCCGGCCGCGTCGCCGGTCGTGTCGCCGCTGGTCGCGTCAGCGGGCACCGCCGGGCCGCCCGCGCCGACGAGCTCCCGCCGCCGCGCGGCGACGACCGTGCGGGCCCGGCCGAAGGCGAGATCCAGCGCGTAGCAGATCATCGCGGCGAGATACAGCAGAACGGTGATCAGGATCAACTGGTCGCTCAGCGTGGCGAGACTCTGGTTGACCGCTTGGGTTACCGGGGCGGGCATCACTCACTCCTCGTCCGGGCGGCCGCCCGGCGCAGCGTTTCCGGTGGGCGCGTCCGGCGCGGACGCCCCGGGCTCCCTCGTGGCGGGCTCGGTCGTGCCGGGCTTGTCCGGCTCGGAGGCCACCGGCTCGGTCGTGCCGGGCTTGTCCGGCCCGGTCGCCTCCGGCCGCTCGGCCGGGGACCCGTCGGTGCCGCCACGCAGGGCGGTGACGATCTGGGCGAACTCCTCGGCGAAGGCCGCGCCGCCGCCTTCGGTGCGGGTCAATCCTCCCACCGTGACCGTTCCGTCCTTCACCCGCACCCAGACGCGGCGACGGCGGACCGTGAGGGACAACACGAGCCCGATCACCGCGGCGGCCGCGGCCAGCAGGGCGGGCTCCCGGCCTGGGTCGTAGGTGACCTGGAGGCTGATCCACTCCTTCACGCCGGTGAACTGGATCTTCCCGGCGCCGTCGGCGAGTTCCTTGGTCTCGCCCACGTTGAGCGGGGCCGGCTGGGCCGACATCTTGCCGAGCGGCTTCAGACTCGTGGTGTCGAGCTGGTAGACCGACTGCGGCTGCCCCGACTTCAGGCCGAGGTCTCCGGCGAACGGGAAGATCTGCACGGTCGGGTTCGCGGCGCCGGGGAAGACCGACACCCAGGCGTCGCCGCTCGGCACGGTCGTGGGCAGGAAGCGCGCCAGGAACCCGAGCTGGGTCGGCTGCGCGTCCGGCACCTTGATCACGCACTCGGACGTGTACGTGGCCTGGTCGTCGGCCAGGCATGGCACCGGGCCGTCGTAGGCCACCTGGCCCTTGCCGTCGGTCACCCGGAACGCGGGCGCGTAGCCGTGCCCGATCAGGTAGGTCAGCGTGCCGTCCACGTCCAGCGGGTCGTTGACCTTGAGCTCCGCCTCGCGCGGCGCGGACGTCGGCGAGTCCTGGACGGTCAGCTTGGCGAGGTAGTCGAGCGGCTGGCCCTGCTTCTCACCCGTGGCCACGTAGCTCGCCTGGAAGTCCTTCAGCGTGAAGGAGAACGGCTCCAGCGACTCGGCGCTGACCCGGCTGCCGGGCATGAAGCGGTCGTATGCCGCCACCGCGTTGGAGAAGCCGTCGCCCTCCACGACCAGCACGTTGCCGCGGTAGCCGTACAGGCCGCCGGCGCCGACGGCGAACAGCAGCGCGAGCAGCGCGACGTGGAACAGGAGGTTGCCGGTCTCGCGGAGGTAGCCCTTCTCGGCCGCCACCCAGCCGTCGCCGGTGACCACCCGGAACCGCCTGCGTCTGAGCGTGGCGGCGGCCTGCTCCAGGGTGAGGCCGCCGTCGAGCGCCGCGCTGTGCGGCAGGCGCAGCAGATTGCGCGGCGCGGCGGGCGGGCGGCGCCGGATCTCCTTCACGTGCGCCAGCGCGCGCGGGAACACGCATCCGGCCAGCGAGACGAACAGCAGCAGGTAGATCGCCGCGAACCAGGGCGAGCTGAAGACGTCGAACAGCCAGAACCGGTCGAGCCACTTCGCCTGGGTGGGGTTGTCCTTGAAGTACTGCGCGACCCTGGCCGGGTCGACTCCCCGCTGCGGGTAGATGGAGCCCGGGACCGAGCCGAGCGCGAACAGGAACAGCAGGATCAGCGCCGTGCGCATCGAGGTGAGCGTGCGCCAGGCCCAGCGCAGCCAGCCGACGGGTCCCAGGCCGACCGGCTTCGTCCGCTCCTGTTCCTGCGTCTCCTGCTGGGCCTGCTCCTGCACCGGGGGCTCGTTCCGTACGGCGGACGCGAGGTCGTCGGGGGCGCTCATCAGATCACCGGCCTGAAGCCGCCGACCCACACCTGCAGGTGGACGATGATCTCCGACCACTGCCCGGTCACGAGCAGCAGGCCGACGGCCACGAGCATGCCGCCGCCGACCTTGGTGATCAGCGGGGTGTGGCGGCGCACCGCCTTGAACGTGTGCAGCGCCTTGCGGTAGGCCAGCCCCGCCACCACGAACGGCAGGCCGAGGCCCAGCGCGTACGCGAAGGCGAGAGCGGCGCCGCGCAGCGCGCTGCCCTGGTCCACCGAGAGCGTCATCACCACCGCCAGCGTCGGGCCGATGCACGGTGTCCAGCCCAGGCCGAAGACGACCCCGAGCAGTGGCGCCGTCGCGATCCCGGCCGCCGGGAGCCGGTGGATGCGAACGTCACGCTGAAGACCGGGGATCACGCCCACGAAGGCCAGCCCGAGGACGATCGTCACCACCCCGAGGACCCTGGTGATCACCTCGGCGTTGCCGTGCAGCGCCGCGCCGAGGCCGCCGAACAGCGCGCCTCCCAGCACGAACACGACCGCGAACCCGAGCACGAAGAGCGCGCTGCCGAGCACCATCCGGCCGCGTTTGGGGTCGCCGCTCATGCCCGTCACGTACGACAGGTAGCCGGGCACCAGCGGCAGCACGCAGGGCGAGACGAACGACACGAGCCCGGCGACCGCGGCGATCGGCGCGGCCAGCAGCAGCGATCCGGTCGCGACGGTGCTGCCGATGTCACTCATCGGTCACCTTGGTGACGGCCGAGAGCAGATCGTCGTACTTGACCGCGCCGAGCGCGCGGGCGGCGATGCGGCCCTGGGCATCGATGATCAGCGTGGAGGGGATGGCGGCGGGCGGCACCGTGCCCTGGAACTGCAGCAGCACCTTGCCGCTCTGGTCGTAGATGCTCGGGTAGCCGGGCTCGACCGAGCGGTCGTACGCCTGGGCGGAGGCCTTGAGGTCTTTGAAGTTGACCCCGAGGAACTCCACGCCCTTGGACTTCGTGGTCGCCGCGATGTCCTTGAGCACGGGCGCCTCGGCGCGGCAGGGCGCGCACCAGGAGGCCCAGAAGTTCAGCACGTGGACCTTGCCCGCCGTCAGCGTGGCCGGGCCGCCGTCGAGGGTCTGCCCCTCGACCACGGGAGCCTTGTGGCGCTGGGCGGCGGCGAAGAACTCGACGCGGCCGTCCCCCGCGATGAAGCGCGTGTCACCGGAGCGGGGCTGGGCCGCCTGGCCGCCCGCGCAGCCGGCGAGGGCCGTCGCGGCCGCGGCCGCCGCGGCGAGCGCGGTCAGACGCTTGACGGTCACGCGTGTGGCGGACGGGCGCTTGGCGGACACGGGAGGAGATTCTCCTTGTACTACAACCGGTAGAGCTGTAAGCCTACCGACCGATGTGGGTGCCCCGTTCGCCGGGTCACTCGCCGGGAACGGATCGCGGGCCGGGCGTCTCCTCGTCCTCCGACCCCGCACGCAGAGCCTCCGGGAGCACTTCGCCGGCCTTGTCGAACAGCGCGGCCTCGCCCTGTGGCTGCGTGCCGGACGCCCGGAGCAGCGACCCGGCGGGTTCGCTGTAGCCGACGCTGATGAGCCGGTCGCCCTCGAAGGTCAGGCTGGTGAGGCTGGCGAGCGCGCACTGACGGCGGCGCGGGTCGTGCCACAGCCGCCTGCCCTCGGCCGCCAGCCGGATGATCCAGATGGGCAGCTGGTGGCTGACCAGCAGGGCCTCGTGGCCGCGCGCCGCCGCCCGGGCGTCGTCCACGACGGCCTTCATCCGTGCCACGACGTCCCGGTACGGCTCGCCCCAGGACGGGCGGAACGGGTTCCTGAAGTGGCGGTAGGACCGCGGATCGCGGAAGACGTTGTCGCTGCCGGCCATCCGCAGGCCCTCGAAGACGTTGCCCGCCTCGATCAGCCGCTCGTCGGTGGCCACCTCCAGGCCGAGCGCCTTGGCGGACGGCGCCGCGGTCTCCTGGGCGCGCTCCATGGGCGAGCTCCACACCGTGACGATGTCCCTGCCCTCGACGGCCTTGGCGACCACCTCGGCCATCCGCAGGCCGGTCTCGGACAGGTGGTAGCCCGGCAGCCTGCCGTACAGGACCCCACGGGGATTGTGAACCTCACCGTGCCGGAGCAGGTGAACGATGGTCATCTCTGTCATGACCTGGACAGCCTACCCGCCGGGCAGCTCGGCGCACGCGGAGCGCAGCGCGTCGACGGCGGCGCGGATCGCGGGACGGCGGGCGGCGTCGGTCCGCCAGACCGCGTAGATCCGCCGCATCGGCGGCGGCTGGACGGCCAGGACGGCGACGCCCTCGGGCAGCGGTCCCCGGCCCAGCCGGGGAATCAGCGCGCACCCGTGGCCCTCGGCGACCAGCGCGAGCTGGGTGGGGTACTCGTCGGCCATGCAGACGATCCGCGGCTCCCGCTCCTCGGAGCGCAGCAGGAACACCAGGAAGTCGTGACACACCGTGCCGGGGGTCGAGCTGATCCAGCTGTCGCCCGCGAGGTCGCTCAGCCGCACCCGGTCGGCGCTCACCAGGGGGTGGTCGGCCGGCACGACGACGTCGGCCACGTCGTCGAGCAGCGTCGTACGCGACAGCCCCTCGGGCAGCGCCATGGGCCGGTTGAGCCAGTCCTGCAGGACGGCGAGGTCGAGGTCGCCGCGCACCAGCTCGCGGGTCTGCCGCTCCGGCTCCCTCTCGTAGACGAGCAGGTCGAGATCGGGGTGCTGCCTCTTGAGCGCGGTCAGGGCACGCGGCACGATGCCCCGGGCCGCGGTGGGGAAGGCGGCCATGTTCAGCTTGCCGACCACCTCCCCGCGCAGCGCCTCGAAGTCGGCCTCCGCCGTCTCGACGAGCGCGAGGATGCGCTCGGCGTGCTCGGCGAGCAGTCCGGCGGCGTCGGTCAGCTTCACCCCGCGCCCGTTGCGCTCGATCAGCACGGCGCCGGTCTCCCGTTCGAGCTTGGCGAGCTGCTGCGAGATCGCCGAGGGGGTGACCATCAGCGCCTCGGCCGCGGCGCCCACGGAACCGTAGACCGCGACGGCGTGCAGGGCCTTCAACCGGTTGAGGTCCAACATGTAGCCAGTCTAAACCGTTCTGCTTAGAAAAACTTGTTTGCGCTCAACTGTTTAGCGATGCGACGATATAGCCATGCGAATCTTCAACCGCCTCTTCACGAAGCCCTCCCGTTCCGAGCAGACCTCCTATCTGGAGACCCTGGCGCGGCAGGCGCGGCAGACCCGCGACCGCCGCCCCTCCTCGCGCTGATCCCCTGGTCCATGCGCCCCCGCCACCTGGCTCTCGCCGTCGCGCTCGCCGCCGTCTGGGGCTTCAACTTCGTCGTCATGCAGACGGGCCTGAAGCACTATCCGCCGCTGACGTACGCCGCCCTCCGGTTTCTGCTGGCCGCCTTCCCCGCCGTGCTGGTCGCCGGAGGGCCACGCGTGCCCTGGCGATGGGTGCTGGCCACCGGCGCGTCGCTCGGCGTCGCCCAGTACGGCCTGCTGCTGCTCGGCATGCGCGCCGGCATGCCCGCCGGGCTGACCTCTCTGGTCCTCCAGGTGCAGGCGGTCTTCACCGCGCTGTTCGCGACCGCGCTGCTGGGCGAGCGGCTCGGGCGACGCCGGATCGCCGGGACGGCGGTGGCCTTCGGCGGCCTGGGCCTGATCGCGGCCGACGTGGTCGCGAGGTCGGGGGCGATCCCCTTCGGCGCGTTCCTGCTGTGCGTCGGCGCGGCGGCCGGGTGGGGGCTCGGCAACGTCGCCACCCGCAGGGCGGCGCCGCCCGACTCCCTGCGCTTCATGGTCTGGGTGAGCGCGGTATCGGCGCCGCCCCTCCTGGCGCTGGCCCTGGCGACCGAGGGGGCGTCCTCATTGGGGTCGTTCACGGTCGAGGGCGTGGGCGCCGTGCTCTACACCGCGTTCCTGTCCACCCTGGGCGGCTTCGCCGTCTGGGGGTGGCTGCTGGCCCGCTACGACGCCTCGGTCGTCGCGCCGTACAGCCTGCTCGTGCCGGTCTTCGGCATCGCCGCCGCCGCGCTGTTCACCGGCGAGCCGATCTCCCTCCTCACGGTGGCCGCGGGCGCCCTCATCCTCGCCGGCCTCCTCTACGCCAACTCCCGCCCCCGTACGGCCCTCACAAGACCCCTCGCCCCCGCCTCCCGCTGACCTACAGTGCGGAGCGTGAGTAACGCTTTCGAGCACTGGCCGACTCCGCCTCCCCGGGGGTGGACCGCGGACGACCTCGATCATCTGCCTACCGAGGGCCCGAAGGGCGAGCCGGGCTTCTTCGAGCACGTCGAACTGCTGGATGGCGCGCTCGTCTTCATGGCGCCACAGCAGCGGTCGCACCAGCGTTCGGTCCAGGCGTTCACTGAACTTCTCGACAGCCGGGCTCCCGGTCATCTGGTGGCGGTCCATCGCATGGACGTCAAGCTGGGGGAACGGACGCGGCCCTGCCCGGATGTGATGGTCATCGACGCCGAGGCCGCGGCGGACATGAACCGTACCTATTACGAAGCACGAGAGGTCCATCTCGCGATCGAGATCGTCTCCCCGGAATCGGTGGAGCGTGATCGCAAGCTCAAGCCGCCGCGGTACGCCGAGGCGGGCATTCCGCACTTCTGGCGGGTTGAGGAGAACGACGGGCGTCCCGTCGTCTACGTGTACGAACGGGACCCCGCCACGGGTGCGTACACGCCGACCGGGATCCACCACGGGCACCTGGCAGTACAGGTGCCCTTTCCCGTCGAGGTGGATCTCGATCAGCTGGTGAAGTGAGAGCCGGAAGGCGGTGCCCTTCGGGCGGCTCAGCGGCTTTCCGCATGATCGGTGTGTAGCAGTTCGAGGAAGGCCGTGGCCGCCGGGGACGGCCGGTGGCCCCAGATCAGGTGCTCCACCCGCGTCGGAGCGTCGCGAAGACGGATCACGCGCAGGTCGGGGAAGCGCGGCGCGTACGCGGCCGGCAGCATGCCCACGCCGAGGCCCTGACGCACCAAGTCGACCATGAACTCGGCGGACGACACCTCGAAGGGCACCTCACGCCGCACTCCGGCGGCGGCGAAAGCCTCGTCCGACTGCGCTCGCCCCGCATGGCCGGCGCGGAAGTCGACGAACGGCTCGTCCGCCAGGCTCCGCAGGTCGGCCTCGCTCTCCATCAGGTGATGATCGGGCCCGACCACGGCGACCAGCTCGCCGCCGCCGAGGCGGCGGCTGCGAACGCCCTTGGGCTCCGCACGGGGCGGCAGGCCGAGGAACGCGACGTCGACGCCGCCCTGCCGGACCCGGTCGACCAGCTCTCCGCTGCCCGCCGAGCTGAGCGTGATCCGCACGCGCGGATGACGCCGGCAGTAGTCCCTCAGGGCGACCGGCAGGTTGACGGCCGTCACGGTGGGGACGGCGCCGACGGCGAGCCGCCCACGGATCTCCCCACCGGCGACCGCCACCTCGGCCCGCGCGCGGTCCGCGGCCTCCAGGCACTCCCGGGCCGCAGGCAGGAACGCCTCACCCGCCGATGTCAGGCGTACGCGGCGGCTGGTGCGCTCGAACAACCGCGTGCCCAGTTCACGCTCCAGAGCGGCGATCTGGTGGCTGAGCGCCGACTGCACCACCCGGCAACGCTCGGCCGCCCGGGTGAAGTTGCTGGTCTCCGCGACCGCGACGACATACCTCAGCTGCTGCAGCTCCACCCATCCATCGTATTCGTCGATGGATAACGATGAAAATGATGTGTTGGACTCATAGATGGTTGCTCGCGCACCCTTGAGCCCATGACCGAAACGACAATCACCGCCCCCGGTGGACGTACGCCCACGGCCTTGAGGTCATGGCTCGGCGTCTCGGCGATCACCGCCAGCCTGTTCGTCTTCCTCACGACCGAACTGATGCCCGTGGGCCTGCTGACCCCGATGAGCACGAGCCTGGGCATCTCCGTGGGCGCCGCCGGGCTGATGGTCACCCTGTACGGGGTCTCGGCCGGGCTCGGCGTGCCCTTCATCGTGGCGTGGACCAGGCGGGTCGACCGGCGCGTCCTGCTGTCCACGCTCCTGGCGACGTTGACCCTGGGCAACGTGATCACCTCCGTCTCGCCGGACTATCCGCTGATCCTGACGACGCGGCTCGTCATGGGATTCGCGAGCGGGGTGTTCTGGGCCATCGGCGTGAGCATGGCGATGCGCCTTGTGGCGCAACGCCACGCGAGCAGGGCGGCCGCCATCGTGATGTCCGGCATCTCGGTCGCCGCGGTCGTGGGCATACCGCTGGGGACGGTCCTGGAGAGCCTCGACGGCTGGCGGACCACGTTCCTCATCTGGGCCGGCCTCAGCGCGCTGGTGTTCGTCGCGGTCGTCGCCGTCATCCCGTCGCTGCCGTCGACGAACGCCGTCTCGGTTCGGGAGGTCTTCGGGCTCCCGCTGCGGAACGCGCGGCTGCGTCTGGTGCTGATCGCCGTCGTGCTCTTCGTGCTCGGTCATTTCGGCGCGTACACGTACGTGCGCCCCTACCTGGAGCAGAGCGCGGCTGCCACGCCCTTGTTCGTCACGCTGGTGCTGATGCTCTACGGCGCCGGAGGCGCGGCCGGGAACTTCGCCGCCGGATTCACGGTGACCAGGAATCCGCGGGGCGGCTTCATCGCCGGCTGCGCCGGGCTCGTGGCGTCCTTGCTGCTGCTGCTGCTCACGATCGGTCACGGGCCGGGCGGCTCGATCGTCACGCTGATCGTCTGGGGAGTCTCCTTCGGCGTCGTCCAGCTCTCCCAGATCACCATGACCCAGGCGGCCGCGCCCGGCACCTTCGAAGCCGCGATGTCGCTCAACACCATGGCCTACAACACGTCCATCGCGCTCGGGGCGCTCTTCGGCGGGCTGTTCGTCGACCACCTGGGCGTCACGAGCGTCGTCTGGTACGGCCTGGCGCTGACGGCGGCTTCGCTGCTCCTCGTGCTCGGCACCCGCCCGAAGCCGGCGCGTGCAGAGCACGAGGGTGAGGTGACTCAGACGCCGGCGGCCTGAGCGGCGGCCTTGGCGGCCAGGGGCAGGGCCTCGGCCACCTGCGTGAGCGCCGCGTCGTCGTGGGCGGCCGACAGGAACCACGCCTCGTACGCCGACGGAGGCAGATAGACGCCCTGGTCGAGCATGCTGTGGAAGAACGCGCGGTACGCGTCGGCGTTCTGGGTGCGCGCGGAGTCGAAGTCGGTGACCGGGGTGTCGGTGAAGAAGATCGAGAAAAGGTTGCCGGCCCGCTGGAGGCGGTGCGGGACCCCGGCGGCGGCCAGCGCGTCGGATGCGGCCCGGCCGATGACCAGGGCGGACGCGTCGATACGGTCGTAAGCGTCGTCGTCGCAGGCGCGCAGCGTGGCCAGCCCGGCCGCGCAGGCGAGCGGGTTGCCCGACAGCGTTCCGGCCTGGTAGACGGGCCCCTCGGGGGCGAGCGCGGCCATGACCTCCGCCCGGCCGCCGAACGCGGCGGCGGGCAGCCCGCCGCCCATGACCTTGCCGAACGTCATGAGGTCGGCCTCGACGGGGTCGATGCCGTACCAGCCGGAGGCGGATACGCGGAACCCGGTCAGCACCTCGTCGATGATCAGCAGCGCGCCGTGCTCGGTGCACAGCTCGCGCAGGCGCCGGTTGAAACCGTCGGCGGGCGGCACCACGCCCATGTTGGCCGGGCACGCCTCGGTGATCACGCAGGCGATCTCGAAGCTGCGGAACGCCTCCTCGACCGCCTCCACCGAGTTGTACGGCAGGACGATCGTGTCGGCGGCCGAGGCGCCGGTGACGCCGGGGGTGTCGGGCAGGCCGAAGGTGACCACCCCGGACCCGGCCGAGGCCAGCAGCGCGTCCACGTGCCCGTGGTAGCAGCCGGCGAACTTCACGACCTTCGCCCGCCCGGTGAACCCGCGGGCCAGCCGTACGGCGGACATGGTGGCCTCGGTGCCGGAGCTGACCAGGCGGACCTTCTCGACGGGGGCCACCCGGGAGACGATCTCCTCGGCGAGCAGGACCTCCCCCTCGGTCGCGGTGCCGAACGAGAAGCCGTGTGCGACGGCCTCCTCCAGCGCCTCCACGACGGCGGGGTGACGGTGGCCGAGGATCATCGGGCCCCAGGAGCACACCAGGTCGACGTAGCGGTTGCCGTCCACGTCGGTGATGTACGGGCCCTCGCCGGAGGCCATGAAGCGGGGCGTGCCGCCCACGGCGCCGAAGGCGCGCACCGGCGAGTTGACGCCGCCGGGAACGATCCGGCGGGCGCGGTCGAACAGGTCCTCGGAGGTCTGCGTGCGAGTCACGCCCTCCAGATTACGGGCCCACCCCTGCGGGGCCTGTATCGGGAACGGGGAGCGTCTCGTGATCTTTTGCCGTAGCGAGGATCGGCCAGATGGATGCATCGCAAGGCCGAGGAGGAGCCCATAGCGGAGCTATGGGCGACGACGAGAACGCGGCGAGGCGCCATCTGGGCGACCGCAGTAGGCGAGAAAGATCACGAGACGCGACCTACTCGCAGAAGTCGGCGAGCAGGTCGAGCACGCGCAGCGGGTCGGGCAGGGGACGGCCGTCGGGAGGCCTGATCCAGCTCACGACGCCGCCCAAGGGCGTGGTGGACGGCGGCGCGAGCACGTAGCTGTCCCGGCAGTGCCAGCGCAGCCCCGGCGTGCTGTCGATCGTCTCGGGTCCCGCGTCCAGGCTGCAGGACCACCACTCGTCCTCGTCCTCGGGCGCCCCACGCGTGGCCACGAAAAAAAGCACCCGGTCGCCGTTCTCGGCGACCGGGCCCGTGTCGAAGCCTGCGGCGTCCATCGCGGCCAGGGCGGGACGGCCCGCCGAGGCCGGTACGTCGAACACGTCGAACACCCTGCCGGTGGGCAGGATCACGTTCGCGTCCGGATCCTGCTTCCACCACCGCGTGAGCAGCGCGGTGTCCGTCGTGGCCTGCATCTGCCACGCGGGCGACAGCGGGTGCATCCCGGGGTCGGGACAGCCGACCCGGTCACAGGAGCACGCCCTGCCCCCCTCGCTCAGCGGATGCGCGCCCATACAGCTCGCCCAGCCCAGTTGCGCGTATTCGAGCACCGACGTCAGCTTCCGCGGTGCGTGATGCGCACGTCGTTTCGCACGTCGGGCCAGCGGTACCCCCACCATGGCGCTCCTCCCCACAAGCGTCCCCGCCGCCCTCCTGCGGATACGCAAGATGCACGCGGTACGTACCTGATAATGCCTTCTGGCCGGTCGCGGCGCGGCAGGACCCCCCTGATGAGGTGTCAGGATAGTCCGCGGGCGACCTCGGTGGCCCAGTAGGTGAGGATCATGTCGGCTCCGGCGCGGCGGATCGCGATCAGCGATTCCATGATCACCCGCTCCCGGTCGATCCAGCCGTTGGCCGCGGCCGCCTCGACCATCGCGTACTCGCCGCTGACCTGGTAGGCCGCGACCGGCACCTCCACGGTGTCGCGCACCTGCCGCAGGATGTCCAGATACGCCAGGGCCGGCTTGACCATGACGGCGTCCGCGCCCTCGGCCAGGTCGAGGCGCACCTCGCGCAGCGCCTCGCCGATCGGGCCGGCCGGGTCCTGCTGGTAGGCGCTGCGGTCGCCGAACTGCGGCGCGCACTCCGCGGCGTCGCGAAACGGCCCGTAGAACCCGGAGGCGTACTTGGCGGCGTACGCCAGGATCGGGACCTCGGCGAAGCCCTCGGCGTCGAGTGCCGCGCGGATGGCGCCGACCTGGCCGTCCATCATGCCGCTCGGCGCGATCATCCTGCTGCCGGCGGCCGCCTGCGCGACCGCGGCCGACGCGTACCGCTCCAGCGTCGCGTCGTTGTCCACCTCGCCGTCGGCCGTCAGCAGGCCGCAGTGGCCGTGATCGGTGTACTCGTCCAGGCAGGTGTCGGTCATCAGCACGAGCGCGTCGCCCAGGTCGGAGGCGAGGTCGCGCAGCGCCACCTGGACGATGCCGCCGGGGTCGTCGGCGCCGGAGCCCCGGGCGTCCTTGTGCGCCGGAATCCCGAACAGCATGATCCCGCCCACGCCGGCCTCGGCCGCCTCGTGGGCCGCCTTGCGCAGCGACTCTCGGGTGTGCTGGACGACCCCGGGCATGGAGCCCACCGGCTGCGGCTCGGCGATGCCCTCCTTGACGAACATCGGCAGGATGAGCTCGGCCGGGTGCAGCCGCGTCCCCGCGACCATCCGGCGCATCGCGGCGGTACGACGCAGCCGCCGGGGCCGCGCCACCGGGTATTGGGCGTTCACAGTGATCTCTCCGCTCTGGATCGCGCAGGCCCGCCGGGTGTGCGTTCCCGGCGGGCCGTACGCGAGTCGGTTCATTTCACGCGGCGCCGTGCGCCCCTGCGCATCTGGGACGGCCGGCGGGGCACCTCGCCCGCCGAGACCGCGGCGTGCCGCATCTTGGCACCGTAGTCCGCCAGCGCGGCCGCGAGGGCCGAAGCGGACGGATTGTCGGCCATCACGTCGACCCGCAGCCCGAACTCCTCGGCCGTCTTGGCCGTCTGCGGCCCGATGACCGCGATCACCGTGACGTTGTGCGGCTTGCCGGCGATGCCGACGAGGTTCCGCACGGTCGAGGACGAGGTGAACAGCACGGCGTCGAACCCGCCGCCCTTGATCGCCTCGCGGATCGGGGCCGGCGGCGGCGCGGCGCGCACGGTCCGGTAGGCCGTCACGTCGTCGCACTCCCAGCCGAGCTGGGTCAGGCCCGCCACCAGCGTCTCGGTCGCGATGTCGGCCCGCGGCAGCAGCACGCGGTTGATCGGGTCGAGCATCGAGTCGTACGGCGGCCACTCGGCCAGCAGGCCCTCGGACGACTGCTCGCCCGTCGGCATGAGGTCGGGCTTCACGCCGAACTCCACCAGCGCCCGCGAGGTGGCCTCGCCCACGGCGGCGACCTTGAGGCCGGCGAAGGCCCGGGCGTCCAGGCCGTACTCCTCGAACTTCTCGCGCACCGCCTTGACCGCGTTGGCGCTGGTGAAGGCGACCCACTCGTAGCGGCCGGTCACCAGGCCCTTGATGGCGCGGTCCATCTGCTGCGGCGTGCGCGGCGGCTCGACGGAGATCGTCGGCACCTCCTCGGGCACCGCGCCGTACGAGCGCAGTTGCTCCGACAGGCCCTTGGACTGCTCCTTGGTGCGCGGCACGAGGACCCGCCAGCCGAACAGCGACTTGGTCTCGAACCAGGACAGGCGCTCGCGCATGCCGACCGCGTCGCCGACCACGATCAGCGCGGGCTCGGTCATCCCGGCGTGCTTGAGGTCGGGACCGAGCCGTCCGAGCGTGGAGACCACGGTGTACTGCTCGGTGGTCGTGCCGTCGCTGGTCACCGCCACCGGCGTCGAGTCGGGCTTGCCCGCGGCGATCAGCGCCTTGCCGATCGGGACCGCGTCCGCGACGCCGTTGTAGATCACCAGCGTGCCCTCGCACGCGGCGTGCTTCGCCCAGTCGTCCACCTGCGCGGCGTCGACGATGCGGAATTCCGGCGCCGACGCCGCCGGCGGAATGCCGGCGTAGGTCAGCACGGCCGTGGCGGGCGGCACGCCCGGCACGATCTCGAAGTCCACGTCCGCCTTGGCGCAGGCGGCCACCTCGTCGGTGACCGAGGAGAAGAAGGACGGGTCGCCGGAGCACAGCCGAACGACCGTACGGCCCGCCTTGGCGGCCTGGATGGTCTTCAGCGACACCGAGTTCTCCGCCGCGTCGGCGGAGATGTCGACGACCTCGACGTCCTCCCGGCAATGGCGCAGCAGCGAGCCGTACGCCTGCCGGTCGAGCACGACGACGTCCGCCCTGCCCAGCAGGTCGGCGCCGCGCAACGTGAGCAGGTTCTCGTCACCGGGGCCGGCGCCGACGAAGGCGACGAACCCGGACCGGGTCTGAGTGCTGTGATTCGCGGGGCTCAACGGGCCTGCTCCCCCATCAACGTGTCGGCCCCCTCGGCGATCATGGCGGCCGCGAGATCGCGGCCCATCTCCACGGCCGTCGGAGTGGGTCCGGAGGTGGACTTGCGCACCGACCGTTCGCCGTCGACGGCGACGACGGTGGCGGTCAGATTGAGAATGTGCCCGTCACCGGAGGCGAAAGCACCTACCGGGGCCGCGCAACCGGCCTCGAGGGCGGCGAGCACCGAGCGCTCGGCGTCCACCGCGGCCCGCGTCAGCGGGTCGTCGACGGCGCTCAGCAGCTCGATGAGGTCGTCGCGGTCGGACAGGCACTCGACGGCGAGGGCGCCCTGCCCGGGAGCGGGCAGCATCTCGTCGACCTCGAACACCTGGGCGATCTCCCCGTCGCGGCGGATCCTGGCCAGCCCTGCGGCGGCCAGCACGACGGCGTCGAGCTCGCCCGACGTCACCTTGCCGATGCGGGTCTCCGCGTTGCCCCTGATGGGGACGTACTCCAGATCCGGCCGGAGCAGCCGCAGCTGGGCCACCCGGCGCGGCGAGCCGGTGCCGATGCGGGCCCCGGCGGGCAGGTCGTGCAGCTTGACCGGGCCGACGAGCGCGTCGCGCGGGTCGTCCCGCCGCGTGATCGCCGCCATCGCGATCCGCTCGTCCGGCTTGGTCGGCAGGTCCTTCAGCGAGTGGACCGCGAAGTCGACCTCGCCCGCGAGCAGCCTGCCGCGCAGGTCGTTCACGAACACGCCGGTGCCGCCGAGCTGGGTCAGGTGGGCCCGGGACACGTCGCCGAACGTGGTGACGCCGACGAGCTCCACCTCCCGGCCGGTCAGCGCGGTCAGCCGGTCGGCGACGATCTGCGACTGCGAGGTCGCCATCAGGCTCTTGCGGGTGCCGAGCCGCAGGGGGACGGTCACTGTTCCACCTCCAGGCTCGCGACGGCGTCGGGCGTCTTCGGGTCGAGGCCGAACAGCTCGCGCAGCGCCTCCGCGTACTGGTCGCCGCCCGGTGAGGCGGCCAGCCGCTTGACCCGTACGGTCGGTTCGTGGAGCAGCTTGTCCACGACCCGCCGCACAGTCTGGGTGATCTCGTCGCGCATCCGCCCGTCGATGTCCGGCAGGCGGGACAGCAGCCGGCCCATCTCGGCCTCGACGACCCCGGCGGCCTTGCTGCGCAGGGCGACGACCGTCGGGGTGACGACCGCGGCGCGCGCCGCGTCGAGGTAGGCGGTGACCTCCTCGGCCACGATGCGCCTGACCTCGCAGATCGCCTCGGCCCGGCCGCCGTCTGAGACGTCGCCCACGCCGTCCTGCTGCATCGACTCCAGGTCGACCAGCGTCACGCCGGGCAGGGCCCGTACGCCGGGGTCCACGTCGTGCGGCAGCGCGAGGTCGAGGAGGAACAACGGACGCGCGCGGTCACCGATCATCTCGGGTGTGATCGTGCGGGTCCCGGCGCCGACGCAGGAGATGACCAGGTCGGCCTCGGCCAGCTCGGCGGGGACGTCGGATAGGTCCGCGGCCCGGCCGCCGACCGTCTCGGCGAGCCGTTCCGCGCGATCGAGGGTGCGGTTGGCGATGACGATGTCGGTCACGCCCGCGCGGGACAGCGTCGCGGCGGACAGCGCGCTCATCGAGCCCGCGCCCACGACCAGGGCGCGCCGGCCGGTGACCGGGCCGAGCACCCGCTCGGCGAGCGTCAGCCCCACCCCGACCAGGGACGCGCCGGCCCGGTCGATGCCGGTGTCGGCGTGCGCGCGCTTGCCCACGCGCAGCGCGTGCTGGGCCAGCTCGTTGAGCGTGGTCCCGGCCGTGCCCTCCTCCTGCGCCAGGCGCAGCGCGCCGCGGATCTGGCCGAGGATCTGCCCCTCGCCGATCACCATGGAGTCGAGCCCGCAGGCGACGGCGAACAGGTGCTGGACCGCGCGGTCCTCGTAGTGCACGTACAGGTGCCGCGCGAGCGTCTCCTGCGGGAGGCCCGAGTGCGCGGCGAGCATGTTCGTCACCGCGGTGACGCCGCCGTGGAAACGGTCGACGACGGCGTAGACCTCGACGCGGTTGCACGTCGAGACGACCAGCGCCTCGGACACGTTCTCGTCCGCCTGCACGTCGTGCAGCAGCTTGACGAGCGCGTCCCCGCTGACCGTGACACGTTCGAGCAGCGCGACCGGTGTCGTCCGGTGGCTCAGGCCGACGACGAGGACGCTCATGAGCTCGCTCCGATCGATGGCTCACTCA
Source organism: Microbispora sp. NPDC049633 (assembly GCF_040675265.1). Lineage (NCBI taxonomy): Bacteria > Bacillati > Actinomycetota > Actinomycetes > Streptosporangiales > Streptosporangiaceae > Microbispora > Microbispora sp. NPDC049633. Next base: position 1,557 of record NZ_JBFAOO010000136.1, on the reverse strand, counting down.
CATGACCACCCCGTCCGGCCACTCCTCGGCCATGATGGGCCCTCCATTAGCCTTGCGCTGCTCGTGGAACGCAAGTATCTGCAGTTCGATGGATAAATCGACTTTACGGACGTCCACGCCGTCAGGCACAGCCAGGACGACAGGGGCGAAGTTCAAAATACTGGTGACGCCGGCCGCGATGACACGGTCGCAAACCTGCTGCGCCGCCGTGGCGGGGGTGGCGATCACCACGATCGACACCCCGCGCTTGCGGATCACCGATTCCAGCTCGTCCGTGTGCTCGACCACGAGACCGGCGATCCGGTCGCCCACGACGTGCGGATCCGCGTCGAGCAGGCCGGCGATCCGGAACCCGCGGGAGGCGAACCCGCCGTAGTTGGCCAGCGCCCGGCCGAGGTTTCCCACGCCCACGATGGCCACCGCCCAGTCCTGAGTGAGACCAAGCTCACGCGAAATCTGGTAGATGAGGTACTGCACGTCGTAGCCCACGCCCCGGGTGCCGTACGACCCGAGGTGGGACAGGTCCTTGCGGAGCTTGGCGGAGTTCACCCCGGCGGCGAGCGCCAGGTCCTCCGAGCTCACCGTCGCCGTGCCGCGCTCGGCCATCCCGTTGAGCGCGCGCAGGTAGAGCGGCAACCTCGCCACCGTGGCGTCGGGAATGCCGCGGTCGCGGGCCTGCGGGATACGGCGGATCACTTGCCGGGGCTCCAGGGGGACGGTCGGCCGGTTACGCCCCCGGCCGCACAGCGGATGCGACGGATGAATACCAGGTTAGTGCCTTTGTGAAGCGATGCACAAAGTGATCGTGCGCTGCTTCCCACGCATCCAAGGGTCGCAGGAGGGGACGCCGGTCTCCATTCCGGGCCACGAGGATCGCAATAATCGAGAGCATGGCTCCTCGAGATCACCGGATCACGCTGCTCGGCAAGCCCGGCTGCCATCTGTGCGACGACGCCCGCGCGGTGATCGAGCGCGTGGCGGCGGAGCTGGGCGTTCCCTGGGAGGAACGCGACATCACCGCCTCTCCCGAGGATCAGGCGGAGTACTGGGAGATGATCCCCGTCGTGCTGATCGACGGCGTGCAGCACGACTACTGGCGGGTGAACGAGAACCGGCTCCGCGAGGCCCTCAGCCGCTGACCCACCCGGGAGGGGTCAGAGAATCTGGCGGGTGGGGAGGGGGACCACCTTGGCGGCGTTGACGCTGAGCTCGATGACGTTGGCCGCCAGCACGTACCTAACCCGCTCGGTCGCGAACCGCTCCATGTGCGGCTGGCGCTGGTGCTCGCCGTAGCCGACCTCGTCCCGGTAGAGCTCGTAGACGATGCGCTGGAGCGGCGCCGACTTGACGCCGTGGCAGACGAACAGCAGCGTGTCGGGTTCGTTGCGCTGGACGGCCTCCACCGTCTCCTCGGCCAGCTTGTCGAACGCCTCGCCCGAGCCGTCGAGCAGCGTGAAGACGGTCAGCAGGCCGTAGATGCCGGGAGCCGGCTTCACCGAGCCCCCCTGTCCGGCCGGCCGGCCCCCCCCCCGGGCCCCCCCCACCGAAGAGCCCCAC
>NZ_JBFAOO010000135.1:0-19371 GCF_040675265.1 Microbispora sp. NPDC049633 | reverse complement strand
CCTGGTCGCCAGGGCCGTCCCGCTCGCGCGGCTGGCGGGGGAGTGGGAGGTGCTCGTCGCCTCGCCCGGGTCGGGCTATCGCACGTTCGAGCAGTTCGCCGCCGCGCTGCTGCGTGACCCGGGCGGCCCCAGGGTGGCCGGCGGCGCCGACCGGGGTCCGGAGCACCTGCTGCTCGGCATGACCGCGCAGGGCCTGGGGGCCGACCCGCGGCTGCTCGACTACGTCGCGTTCGGCAGCAGGGCGCAGGCCGTCGCCGCGGTCCTCGACGGGCGGGTCGCGCTCGGGTTCGGCAGCAGACGTGAGGTCGCCCCGCACATCCGCGCCGGACGCCTGCGGCCGCTCGCCGTCTCCTCCGCCGAACGGCTGCCCGGGGTGGACGCGCCGACGCTGTCGGAGTCGGGCGTACGCGTCGTGTACGCCGACTGGACCGGGCTGGTCGCTCCGGTCGGCACGCCCGGGCAGGACGCCCTGCTCGACCTGTGCCGGGCCGTAACCGCCACCCCCGGGTGGCGGAGCCTGTGCGAACGCAACGACTGGACGCCGATGTGGCTCGACGGCGACGACTTCCGGCAATGGCTGAGCGGCGAGGCACGCCGTGTGGCCCTGCTGCTCAATGATCTCGGACTCCGCTGAAAAGCACAACTTGTGGGGGCGGTTGCGAGAAGGGCCACAAGATGTAGGATCCATCGCGTCGCTGGTTCACCTTGGTGAGGCAAGAGGGAACCCGGTGTGAATCCGGGACTGCCCCGCAGCGGTGAGCGGGAACGACCGCCGTCACACAGCACCGCGCTGTGTACGAGCACTGGGCGCGAGCGCGCCCGGGAAGCGACGGCCAGTAGGACCGGCGGGCGCGAGCCCGGCCGGACGCCCGCGAGTCCGAAGACCTGCCGGTGACGCGCGCGCATGAGCGCGTGCCCCGCGCCGGGCCCCGAGGGAGGGCTCGCCGTCGGCCGTCACGGCACGGTGCCACCTGCTGGCCTCCCGTGCGCGTGCGCCGCGGCATGCCCCTCCTCCGGCCCGGCCGGGCCACGAGACGACGAGGAGAGGGCATCTGATGACGATCACCGACCCGGTCTCCGCGTCCGCGGACCCCGTGTCAGGGGAAGGCGGCGCGCGGGACGCGGCGGCCGTATGGCAGGCCATCGAGGAGGCGGCGGCGGGGGTCATCGCCGACCCGGAGAACTCGCGCCGGGCGGCCCGTCTGCTGAGCGGTCTGATCGCGGAGGAGGCGGCGGCCGAGGGGGTGCGCGCGTTCTCCGAGTCGGTCGCGGCCGCCCATGCCGCCGGGCTGCTGGGCGACGCCGTCGCCGCGTTCGTGGCCCGCGAGGCCGATGCGCTGGACGCGCTGATCGACCCGGCGGCCGACGACCGGTTCGAGTACTTCGGGCTGCGCACGGTCTACGACCGCTACCTGCTGCGCCACCCGGTCACCCGGCGCGTGCTCGAACGCCCGCAGCACTTCCTGCTGCGGGTCGCCTGCGGCCTGTCGGACACGGTGGCCGAGGCGGCCGAGCTGTACGGCCTGATGTCCGCGCTGGCCTATCTGCCCAGCTCGCCGACGCTGTTCAACTCGGGCGCGCGCCGCCCGCAGCTGTCGTCGTGCTTCCTGCTCGACTCGCCCCGCGACGAGCTGGAGAGCATCTACGAGCGGTACGGCCAGGTGGCCCGGCTGTCGAAGTACTCCGGCGGCATCGGCGTCGCCTGGACGCGGGTGCGCTCGCGCGGCTCGCTGATCCGGGGGACCAACGGCCTTTCCAACGGCATCGTCCCCTGGCTGCGCACGCTCGACGCGTCGGTGGCGGCCGTCAACCAGGGCGGCAGGCGCAAGGGCGCCGCGTGCGTCTACCTGGAGACCTGGCACGCCGACATCGAGGAGTTCCTGGAGCTTCGCGACAACACGGGCGAGGAGTCGCGCCGCGCCCACAACCTCAACCTGGCCAACTGGGTGCCCGACGAGTTCATGCGCCGGGTCGAGGCGGACGGCACGTGGTCGCTGTTCGACCCCAAGGAGGCCCCCGAGCTGACCGACCTGTGGGGTGAGGCGTTCGACGCCCGCTACCGCGAGCTGGAGGCCGCCGGGCGATACGTCCGGCAGGTGCCGGCCCGCGCCCTGTACGCCCGGATGATGCGCACGCTCGCCCAGACCGGCAACGGCTGGATGACCTTCAAGGACGCCGCCAACCGCGCGTCCAACCAGACCGCGCTGCCCGGCAACGTCATCCACCTGTCCAACCTGTGCACCGAGATCCTGGAGGTCACCAGCGACGGCGAGACGGCCGTGTGCAACCTCGGCTCGGTCAACCTCGCGGCGCACCTGACCCCCGAGGGCGACACCGTCGACTTCGGCAGGCTGCGCGCCACGGTCCGCACCGCCGTACGGTTCCTGGACCGGACGATCGACCTCGGCTTCTACCCGACGCCGGAGGCGGAGGCGGCCAACCGGAAGTGGCGGCCGGTGGGGCTCGGCGTCATGGGCCTCGCCGACGTCCTCTTCGCGCTGCGCCTGCCGTTCGACTCGCCCGAGGCGCTCGCGCTGTCCACCCGCATCGCCGAGGAGATCGCGCTCGCGGCGTACGGCACCTCGGCCGACCTGGCCGTCGAGCGCGGGCGCCACCCGGCGTACGAGCAGACGCGGGCGGCGGGCGGCGTCCTGCACCCGGACCACTACCCGTGCTCCCCGGCGCACCCCGAGGAGTGGGCGGCGCTGCGTGCCAGGATCGAGAAGACCGGGCTGCGCAACTCCCTGCTGGTCGCGATCGCGCCGACGGCCACGATCGCCTCGATCGCCGGCTGCTACGAGTGTGTCGAGCCGCAGGTGTCCAACGTCTTCAAGCGGGAGACGCTGTCGGGAGAGTTCCTCCAGGTCAACCGGTATCTCGTCCGCGACCTCCAGTCGCTGGGCCTGTGGACGCGGTCCATGCGCGACGCGATCAAGCTCAACGACGGCTCGATCCAGGACATCCCCGCCATCCCGGAGGAGCTCAGGACGCTCTACCGCACCGCGTGGGAGCTTCCCCAGAAGGCGCTGATCGACATGGCCGCCGCGCGGCAGCCGTACATCGACCAGTCGCAGTCCCTCAACCTCTTCATGGCGGCCCCCACCATCGGCAAGCTCTCGTCGATGTACGCCTACGCCTGGCGGTCGGGCCTGAAGACCACCTACTACCTGCGCTCCCGTCCGGCGACGAGGATCGCCCAGGCGACCGTGCCCGCGGTCGCCCCGGCCGTGCCCGATGAAGGGGCCGTCGCCTGCTCTCTTGAGAACCCCGAGATCTGCGAGGCATGCCAATGAGAACGATGCTGCTCGACCCCGGTATGGATTTGACCCTGCGCCCGATGCGCTACCCCGGGTTCTACGAGAGGTACCGCGCGGCGATCAGGAACACCTGGACGGTCGAGGAGGTGGACCTCGCATCCGACCTCGCCGACCTCGCGACCCTCGACGAGGGGGAGCGGCACCTGATCAACCGGCTCGTGGCGTTCTTCGCGACCGGCGACTCGATCGTGGCCAACAACCTGGTGCTGAACCTCTACCAGCACGTGAACGCCCCCGAGGCGCGGCTCTACCTGAGCCGCCAGCTGTTCGAGGAGGCGGTGCACGTCCAGTTCTACCTGACCCTGCTGGACACCTACCTGCCCGACCTTGACGAGCGGGTCAAGGCGTTCGCCGCCGTCGAGCACATCCCGTCGATCCGCGACAAGGCCGAGTTCTGCTTCCGCTGGATCGACTCGATCAGCGAGCTGAGCCGGCTGGAGACCCGGGAGGACCGGCGGGCCTTCCTGCTCAACCTCATCTGCTTCGCCGCCTGCATCGAGGGACTGTTCTTCTACGGCGCCTTCGCGTACGTCTACTGGTTCCGCTCGCGCGGCCTGCTCGGCGGCCTGGCGACCGGCACCAACTGGGTGTTCCGCGACGAGTCGATGCACATGGAGTTCGCCTTCGACGTGGTGGACACCGTACGCCGCGAGGAGCCGGACCTGTTCGACGACGAGCTGGCGGCCCGGGTGACGCTGATGCTGGAGGAGGCGGTCGCCGCCGAGCTCGCCTTCGCCCGCGACCTGTGCGGCGACGGGCACGGCGTGATGAGCGCCGACAACATGCGGCGCTACCTGGAGTACGTCGCCGACCGCAGGCTCGCCCGGCTCGGCCTGCCCGTCCGGTACGGCACGGACAACCCCTTCCCGTTCATGGAGTTCCAGGACGTGCAGGAGCTGGCGAACTTCTTCGAGCGCCGGGTCTCGGCCTACCAGGTGGCCGTCGAGGGCGACGTCAGCTTCGACGAGGCCTTCTGATCCGCCTCTTTTCTGATCTGTCTGTTTTCGGCGCTCTCATAAGGGGCAAAGGGAACCCCATGACGACGACAGGGGGCGCCGTCACAGCGGCAGCGTGGAACTGGGCGACCTTGGCGATCGCCGTGACCGCCGCGATCGTCGCGGTGGAACTGGTCCGGCGGGTGCTGAAATCACGCCTCATAGGGGAGCGATGGGCGCTCGCCGGGCCGTTCGCGCGCCGGTGCACCTGGCCGGGTTTCGCTTCGGCCGTGGTGGGCACCGTCAAGGCCGCCTACGACCCGGACATGCCCGGGTCGGACTCGCGCGGCTTCCAGCAGATCCTCTCGCTGCTGCTGATCGCCTGCGTGACCTGGCTGCTGATCCAGGCGGCGTACGCCGTGACCGACGTCGTCCTCGACCGGCTCACGCGGGTCGAGGGCGAGCGCAACCGCCGCGCCCGGCGCATCCGCACCCAGATCGCGCTGGTGCGCAGGGTGTCGGCGGCGGTGGTCGTGGTGCTCGCGCTGGGGGCGATGCTGTTCACGTTCCCGCAGGTGCGAGCCCTGGGCGCGGGGCTGCTCGCCTCCGCGGGGATCGCCGGGGTGGTGGGCGGCATCGCGGCCCAGTCCACGCTCGGCAACTTGCTGGCCGGGCTGCAACTGGCGTTCAGTGACGCGCTGCGGCTCGACGACGTGGTCGTGGTGGAGGACGAGTGGGGCCGCATCGAGGAGCTGACGCTCACCTACGTGGCGCTGCGCCTGTGGGACGAGCGGCGGCTCATCCTGCCCGTGTCCTACTTCACCGCCAACCCCTTCGAGAACTGGACGCGTCACGAGAGCCGCATCCTCGGCAGCGTGTACCTCCGCGTGGACTGGTCGATCCCGGTCGAGGAGGTCCGCACCGAGCTCTACCGGGCGCTGCGGGAGAACCCGCTGTGGGACCAGAAGGACTGGACGCTGCAGGTCACCGACATCACTCCGGAGGGGCTGGTCGAGCTGCGCGCGCTGATGAGCGCGGCCGACTCGGCGAGCGCCTTCGACCTGCGCTGCGACATCCGGGAGCACCTGGTGAAGTTCGTCCGCGAGAAGTACCCCGAGAGCCTGCCACGCCTGCGCCTCGAGACCACGGCTCGCTGAGCGTCTCGTCCGGCCTCTCGAACCGGGCAGGTGGGTGTCAGGGGGTGCTGGACGGGCGCAGGAGCCTGCTCGCGCCCGCGATGAGCGCGGTCGCGAGGATCCATCCGGCCGCGACCAGCCCGTTGGCCAGCCACTGGGTCCATCCGGCCGGCTCCCAGGCGCCCCGCTGCTCGAACACGCTCACCGGCACGAGCAGGTCGAGCGTGTAGACGAACGCGTTGAAGTGGCGCGACTCGTCCAGCCCGATCTGGTGCGGCGGCCACTGGCTGAAGACGGCCGTGCCCGTCGCGAGGAGCAGCGCGGCCCACAGGCCGGCGAGCCAGGGGCGGTAGCCGTACCCGACGAGCCCGTCGAGCAGGCGGCCCCACAGCCGCCCGGGCAGCCGCAGCGTCCGCCGCCGCGCCCGCTGCCGGGCCAGCAGCACCCGGCGCGCGTCCGGCTCGTGCCCGATGCGGCGGCAGTAGGCCGCCAGCTGCTCGTACGGCTGGGGCAGGTAGCCTCCGGGGTCGCGCCGCAACCAGGAGAGCCGGTCCGCGAGGGTCGCGGGCCCGCGCAGCGACTCGTACGTCAGCCCGTTGAGCCGGACGTGGCCCGGATAGCTCTCCGGGTGGTCGAACAGCACCCCCAGACGGGAGTAGCCGAGGTTGACCTCGCCCTCGATCGACTCGGGCAGCAGGATGAGCTCGTCGGCCTGCATGTGGCTCAGGTGCAGCACCCGGCCCGGCGCGCGCAGCACCGCGCCGTGGAACGACAGGACCCCGCCGATGCGCGCGCCGCGCAGCCGTACGGTGCCGTCGGCGGTGAAGCCCGCGCCGAGCTCGGCCGCGGCGGCCTGCAGGTGATCGGCGTGGACGGCGGGGGTGCCGTCCACCGTGACGACGGCGCCCTGGAGGTAGAGCCCGCTGGAGAAGCGCGCCCCGATCAGCCGCAGCCCGCCGGTGGCCCGTAGGTCGCGCAGGAAGGCGCTGCCGTCCACCACGAGCCCGCCGGCCCACAGCGCGACCGACTCCCAGGTCCGCGGCTCCTCCGATCCCTCCGGCCCGTTCCAGCCGCCCAGCTCCCACGGGGCCGCCGCCGGCGATCGGTACGGCATGGCGCCGGGGGTGCCCAGCCGGGTGCCGGAGAGGCGGAGCTGCCCGGTCACGTGGGCGTTGTCCAGGCGCACCCCCGCGTGGACGACCGATCCGTCGAGGTCGAGGAGCCCGTCGACCGTGGCCCGGCTGGCGCGGAAGTGGAGGACGTCGCAGCGCCGCAGCCGTACGCCCCTGGTCTTGGCGTCGGCGAGAGAGACCGTCCCGGCGATGTGGCAGTCGAGCAGGTGGACCTTCGTCTCGATCGTGGCGTCGGACAGGTTGAGGTCGCCGGCGATCCGGGCCCCGGCGAGCCGGACCCCCGGCACCGAGGACGATCCGCCGGCGGTCCGGTCGAGCGCCAGAGCGGAGATCACCTCGGCGCGGACCAGGCGGGAGCGGCCCCACGAGCCGCCGGACGAGGAGTCCGTCTCCCGGCCATGGCGGAGGTCGACCCAGGCGCCGGTGGGGTAGGCGTCCCACAGGCGTCGCTCGGCGGGGGTGAGCCGGCGGAAGGGGGGCCGTGATCTTCCCATGGGCCGACGATATCGCCGATCTTCGAAGGGGGACCGGCCCTCGTACCGCCCGGAGCGTGACAGCGAGGAGGACGGAGCGACATGGACAACCATCCGAACGGGCGCGCGCGGGCGCGCTCGCTGGGCGTCGTCGTCGGCGCGTCGCCGACGGGGCCGCTGAACGCGATCACCGACGTCGACGGGGTCCTGGTGGGTCACACCACGATCGACGACGGCGCCGGCCTCCACACCGGGGTCACCGCCGTCGTCCCCCACCAGCTGATCGCCGGGCGCCGGGGGCTGCCCGCGGCCGTCTACGCCGGCAACGGGTACGGCAAGCTGGTCGGCTCGACCCAGGTCGACGAACTCGGCGTGCTGGAGTCCTCCGTCGTCCTGACCGCCACCTTGTCGGTGTTCCGGGCCGCCGACGCGCTGCTCACCTATCTCATGGACCGCCGCCCGGACGGGCTCTCCTTCAATCCCCTGGTGGGGGAGACCAACGACGGCCTCCTGTCCGACATCCGGCGCCGCCCGATCACCGGACGGCATGTTCTCGACGCGCTGGAGGGCGCGTCCGGCGGGCTGCCCGCGGAGGGCTGCGTGGGGGCGGGGACCGGGACGACGGCCCTGGGGTTCAAGGCCGGCATCGGCACCTCCTCCCGGCGGCAGCTGGTGGACGGGGCTCCGGTCACGGTCGGCGTGCTCGTCCAGGCCAACTTCGGCGGCGTGCTGACCGTCCGCGGGGTCCCGATGCCGGTCGGCGAGCTCATCCCGGGGGCCGTCCGGCACGAGCAGGCCGGCGGCTCCTGCATGATCGTGGTGGCCACCGACGCGCCGCTCGACGCGCGCCGGCTCGGCCGCCTCGCCCGCCGGGCGGTCTTCGCGATGGGCCGGGTGGGCGCGTCGTACTCCCACGGCAGCGGCGACTACGCGATCGCCTTCAGCACGGCGCCGCCGCGGCTTCCGCCCGTGCCCGACGAGGCGCTGAACCCCGTCTTCGCCGGGGTCATGGACGCGGTCGAGGAGGCGCTGCTCGCGGGGGCTGGACCACGAAAATTCACCTGGCCTGCGAGCAAGGACACAAGCCGTTATCGCTGCTGGTCACAGCGGGGCAGCGGGGAGACAGCCCTCAGTTCACGATCGTGCTAGAAGCCATCCGGGTCCCCCGCCTCGGTATGGGCCGGCCACCGCAAGCGCCGGGGCACGGTCGGCGGACGGCCTCCGGCTTTCGACCGTGAGGACTACAAGGCCCGGCACGCGGTCGAGTGCGGCATCAACCGGTTGAAGCGGAACCGGTCGGTGGCCACCCGGTTCGACAAGCTCGCGGTCCGCTTCGAGGTGACCGTCCTCATCGCCGCGATCAACGAATGGCTGTGACCTGTGTGGTGAGGTATTTCGATCAGATGAGCGGCTCGATGGCGGTGTTGGGTCTCGTGGCCTGCTGGGACGCCGCTGGACGATCTGTGGGCAGGTCCGGGATCGATATGCCCCCGCCGAGGCCGGCGGGGGTGGGTGATTCACGAGTCGGTGGGCAGGTGCTGGGCGCTCACTGGTGTTGGTGGCCGTAGGTCTTGGTGCGGTTCATCATGTCGCGCAGGTTCGTGGGTGCGTTGTAGCCGAAGGTTTGCTCGAAGGATTGGTAGCCCTCGATCGAGGACGCGGCGCTGCGGGGCAGCATCTGTTCGGCGAAGGTGTTGAACGCCGTGTCGATGTCGGCTGGTGTGGCGGCGATGGCTTGTGCGAGCTGGGCGCCATCGTAGAGGGCCCAGTTTGCGCCGTCGCCGTCTGGCGGGGTGAGGTGGGCGGCGTCGCCGATGAGCATGATGCCCGGGACGCGGTCCCAGGTGTGTTCCAGCGGTAGTCCCCAGATCGGGCGCGCGACCGGCGTGGTCTCGCCTCGGGTGACCAGTTCGAGCAGCTCAGGCGCCCAGCCCTGGCCCAGCTGCTCGGCGACGAGCGTCAGCGCGCGCTCGCGGTCGGAGAAGTCGACCGACTGCATCCACTCGAGCGGCTTCTTCAGTACGACGTAGGTGTGGATCACGTCGTTCGCCTCGCGGTGTCCGAAGATTCCCCTGCCCGGCTTCATCGCCAGCATCGCGCCGCTGCCGACCAGTGCGGCGCTCTGCGGGTGGTTCTTTTCGACGTCGTGGAGGAAGGTTTCGACCCATAGGGTTCCCAGGTACTCGGGCATGGCGCCGTTGAGGGAGGCCCGGACCCGTGACCAGGCCCCGTCGGCGCCGATCAGCACCTCGGTTGAGACCGACGAGCCGTTGGCGAAGTCGATCACGTGCGGTCGGTGGCCGTCTCCGGGGGTGACCGAGGTGATCTTGTGGCCCCACTGGATCGTGCCGTGGGGCAGTGACTCGATCAGGATCCGGCGCAGTTCGCCGCGCAGGACTTCGGGGTTGCTCAGTTCCCCGTCGTCGGGGATCTCGCCGACGAGTTCTCCGTCGGGGTCGAGGAATCGCATGGCCTCGGCGCCCATGTTGACGATCGAGTGGAACTCGTCCATGAGCCGGCACTGCTGGAGGGCGACCTGGCCGTTGAAGTCGTGGATATCGAGCTGGCCGCCCTGGGTGCGCCCGCTGGGCGATGCCTCCGCCTCGTAGACGGTCGAGGCTATGCCGTGGACGTGCAGGACGCGGGCGAGGGCGAGCCCGGCCAGTCCGGCTCCGGCAATGGTGATCGATCCGTTCACTGTGATGACTCCTTGAGTTCCTTCGATGGGCCTCGGGCGACTGCTGGTTCGGGTGAGTCCGGTGGTCTGGTGGGCCCCGACGCTGTGTCCTTATGTCGCAAAATTATTATGCAACATAACTATGTTGGATTGCCGTAAGGTACCGGGGGCGTCGAAAGGCAGGTCATGACAGAGGCTGAGCCGGGTGATGAGTACGAGCAGGTGCTGGGCAGCCTCACGGCCTTCACCGCCATGCAGAAGGAACTGGCACGGGCCTTCGCCCGCAGCGCGCGCCTGCACACCACCGACGCTGACGCCATCGTGCTGATCATCGAGGCGGAACAGCGTGGCCGGCCGCTGACGCCAGCGCGCCTCGCCGAACGCGTGGGCCTCTCGCCGGGTGCGACCTCGATTCTTCTCGGACGCCTGGAGAAAGCAGGGCATGTCGAGCGCGTGCGGGAGGGCTCCGACCGGCGGGTCGTGACCCTGCGCTCGACCACGACGATCAACGCCGCTGCCGACGCCTTCTTCGAACCGCTGCATCTGCAACTCGGTCAGGTGCTGGGTGAGTTCACCACGGAAGAGCTCGCCCTCGTCATCCGTGCCGCCGACAATCTCCGCACCGCCATGGAGACCTACCTCCGCGACTGCGAATCGACCCCGAAGGACTAACCTCTGGGGCCGGCCGGCCGGCCGAGCGTAGCGGGGCCAACGGCACGTCCAGCGGACTGCGGGCTATGTGTCTGCGCCCCTAGCCTGCCGCCCTGCCGCGGGTGCCCGGCTGCCTCGCCACCTGATCACGCGCCTCCGGTTCCGTGCGAGGGGACGCGGCATTAGGCGCCGCAGTCGCAGCAGCAGCCGTCCCCGCAGCAGCAGCCGTCGCCGCAGCAGCCGTCCCCGGAGCAGCAGTCGGAGCAGGCCGAGCAGGCGTCGCAGCATCCCGAGCAGTCGGGGCAGCAGTCGCACCGGTCGCAGAAGCAGCGTTCGTGGCACGGCGCGTTCCGGTAGGTGCTCCACGGGGGGCGGTAGAGCCCGCAGGTCAGGAAGATCGCCGCTCCGGCGGCGGCCGTCAGCGCGATCCCCGGGGGCACGCGGGGCGGCTGCCCGGGGGGTTCCGGCGGCCCGTCGGGCGGGGCGTCGAGCGGGGAGTGGGACGGTGCCGTGGGGGATTCGCCGGCGGGCGCGCGGCGCGTCGCGCAGGCAGAGCCGTGGGCGCGTGTCCCGAACGCCCGGTCGACGGCACGCCGGGTCTCGCCGCACAGCAGCGCCTCGACCAGGTGCCGCTCCTCCAGATCGAGGTCGCGTACGGCGAGGCGCAGCCCGTGCAGCGCCTCCTCGCACACGCGCCGCGCCTGCGCCGGGGAGGTGCCGGTCGCGTCGAGGGGGTTGTACGCCCCGCGCGCCCGGTCCTCGGCGAGGTCCTCCACCGCGTCGATCACGTGCGCGATCCGGCCGAAGAAGCGCCCGGCCTCGCGCAGGTTCTCGGCGTTGCCCGGCCGGTCCGCGAGCACGGCCGTGTGCGCGAAGGCCGCGGCCACGGCGGTCTCGGTGGGCTCGGTGACCTCCAGCAGGGCGCGTCCGGGGGAGGCCTCCAGCAGTGCCTGGCGGGCGGAGACCTCGGTCAGGACGGTCGCGTCGAAGCCGATCGACTCCGCGCCGCGCCGGGCGGCGGAGGCCCAGGCGGCGGCCGTCGCGCGCATCGGGACGCCGGCCACGCGCCGGGCCGCGATCCCGTCGCCGTCGGACGCGTGGTCGCGGATCTTGCCGGAGGCGAGGGCCAGCGAGACCACGGCGGCCAGGCGGGCGCCCCGGTCGTCCGACCGCACCACCTCCGCGGAGCGGAAGCCGCGCAGCGCGCAGGGCCCGGCGGTCCGCCGGTTCGGCCCTGTCCGGGTCGGTGATTGGGCCCCTGATCGGGCCCCAGATTGAGCCTCGGTCAGCACGGAGAGGATGAGGCCGTCGTAGTTGGTCGCCATGCGGGCCAGCTGCCCGTGCCGGTCCCGCAACGTCAGGCAGAGTCCGCACAGGTGCGCGCGCCAGGCTTCGTGGACGGACGGGCAGGAGTGGCGGGCACACGGCCGGAGGATCCCGAACACCCAGAGACTCCTTGGGGGTCATGCGTACGGGATCATCCCGTTGCGCGGCGATTATGCCATCAGGGGCCGGGACCCTGCCGGAGGAGCCGTGCCGGCGGCCTGCACAATCGAGAGATGGAAGTTACCGACGGGTTCGAACTGACCCTCGAGGAGCACGTCGCCACTCTCACCCTCAACCGTCCCGCCACGCGCAACGCCGTGACGGCGGCCATGTGGCGGGCCCTGCCGGGCATCCTGGCGGATCTCGCCGCGGACCCGAAGGTACGCGTCCTCGTCCTTACCGGAGCCGGGGGAACTTTCTGTTCTGGTGCCGATATTTCAGAAATTCATGAGCTTGGGGATAACGACGATGACACCGGTCTTACCGTTGTCGCGGAGCACGCGTTGGTGACCTTTCCCAAACCCGTGATCGCGATGATCGAGGGATACTGCGTCGGCGGCGGATGCCAGCTCGCGCTCGCCTGCGACCTGCGCGTCGCGGCGGCCGGGGCCCGCTTCGGCGTCACCCCGGCCAAGCTCGGGATCGTCTACCCGCTCAGCTCCACGCGGCGGCTCGCGGAGATCGCCGGGCCCGCCACGGCGAAGCTCCTGCTCTTCTCGGCCGAGCTCATCACCGCAGATCACGCCTTGCGTACCGGCCTCGTCGACGAGGTGCGCCCGCCGGAGGAGCTGCGCGAGCGCGTGTACGGCCTGGCGGCCACGATGGCCGGCAGGTCGCGGCTCACGCAGACTGCCGCCAAGCAGATCATCGACGGCCGGGCCGGGGAGGCCGAGGTGCGCGCCTGGCAGCGGGAGGCACGGGAGAGCGGCGAATTGGCCGAAGGTGTCCGGGCATATCGGGAGGGGCGTTCCCCTGGATTCTCTTGGGATGCAAAATAGGCATAAACGGGACTCGCAGTGGTAATGACCCTGTGAGGTGTGAGATGTCGCAGAATCTAATCGCCAGGTTCGCCCGATGGCTGGGCCTAGACAGGAATCCGCTTCGGCGCCGGTGTGACCGGGTCGAAGCGGTGGTCCGGCTTGCCGCGGTGCTGGGAGTCGTGGTCGCGATCGTGCTCGGCGTGATGCTCGGCATCCGCGAGTACGGCAAGGGCCTGAGGACCGAGGCCCAGCAGGCGCGCGACCGGCATCAGGTCGTCGCCACGCTGACGGGCGATGTGACGGCGCCCCGGCTGTCGGTGGCCGGAGCGGCGGTCGGGCACGCCCAGGCCGCCTGGATGGCCCCCGACGGCACGGCGAAGGCCGGGGTCGTCGAGGTCCCTCCCAGCAGGCGGGCGGGCGAGACGGTGCGCATCTGGACCGACGACGAAGGCGTGATCGCCCCCCGGCCACAGGACCGCGAGACCACGGTGGTCGCCGCGCTGACCGTCGGCACGGGCGTGCCGCTGGCCGCCGCCGCGATCCTCGCGCTGCTGGTCACCTGCACCCGCCTGGTCAACCAGCGCCGGGCACGCGGTGTGTGGGAGGCCCAGTGGACCGTGGTCGAGCCCATGTGGCGCATCAACGGCCGCTGAGCGCGCCCCACTTACCAGGGCCCATACGCAGGGCCCATACGCAGGGCCCATACGCAGGGCCCATGACGCAGGGCCCATGACGCAGGGCCCGCGACCGACGCGACGCCTTGTGACGCCGCGGCAGGCGCACGTGATCACCGTGGGTGACGTGGATGCCGGCCGGGTCTTCGGGCCGCCTCGACGGTGCCCGAGCGGCCGCCGGCGCTCATCGCCCCGATCGTGATCATCGGTCGCATCTCCACCGCCTGCGGCGCGGTCGCGCCGGCCGCCCGCGACACCACCCGCCAGACCCCCGAAGAGCCCCGTGCTGAGCCCCGTGCTGAGCCCCGGCGTTCAGTAATCGCCGCGCAGGCGCCGACGGGCATGGTCCACGGTCGTCGAACTCGGCCGAGGTCAGAGGGCGGGGCTCGTATCCCTCCCACTCCCGCACAGGGGTCTCAGCGGCCGGGCCGGAGCCTCGCCGGATGAACGTTTCAGTGACGACACGTGCGGCGAGCGCCGATCGTCACCGAAACCACTGCGACCACCACCATCCACGCCCGGACACGGTGCCGTGGCCGTACGGTGACGGATACCGCCTAGATCGCCAAACGGGGCCTATGTGAACAAAGCCGAAGATCACGATCGTCTCACTGCCTGCGTGACTTGTCCGCGTGTACGCCATCGAAGGGCCGTGTCACATGTCTGTGGCTGACCTGTCAGACGCCAAGCGAGAACTGCTCCGACGCAGGTTGCGGGCCCGCTCCGCACGCGATCCCATTCCCCGGCGTCCGGAGGGCGTCGAGCCCCCCATGTCCCCGGCCCAGGAGCCGCTGTGGTTCATGGAGCAGTTCACGCCGGGCACCACCACCTACACGCTGGTACTCGCCGTACGGTTACGCGAGCCGCTGGACGAGGACCGGCTGGCCCGCGCGCTCGCCGCGCTGCCGGTCCGGCACGAGGGCCTACGCCAGCGGTTCCCGGCGAACGAGGAGGGCAGGCCCGCCGTCCACGTCGTGGACACCACGGAAGTGCCGCTGAACCGCACCACGGCGGTAACGGACGAGGAGGCGATCGCGCTCATCGGCGCCGAGACCGCCATCCCGCTGGACCTCGACCGGGGCCCGCTGCTCAAGTGCGTCGTCGTCAGCAAGGGCGAGGACGAGCACATCGTCGCCCTGCTGGTGCACCACATCGTGGCCGACGGCCAGTCGCTGCACCTGCTCATGCGCGACCTGCTCGCGCTCTGCCGCGGCGAGGAGCCGCCCGCGCCCGCCGTACGCTTCGGCGACGTCGCCGCGTGGCAGCGTGAGCGGTCTCCCGACCGCGAGCTGGACTACTGGCGCGGGGAGCTGGCCGGGCTGCCGCGCCTCGAACTCCTCACGGACCGGCCCCGTCCGGCGCTTCAGACACTCGACGGCGCGACCCACGTACGCTCCCTAGCGCCGGATCTGATGGACGGCGTCGCCGCGCTGAGCCGGGACCACGGCGCGAGCACGTTCATGACCCTGCTGGCCGCGTACCAGGTCCTGCTCTCCCGGCTGACCGGTCAGGACGACTTCGCCGTCGGCGTGCCGGTGGCCGGG
This sequence comes from Microbispora sp. NPDC049633, assembly GCF_040675265.1. NCBI lineage: Bacteria > Bacillati > Actinomycetota > Actinomycetes > Streptosporangiales > Streptosporangiaceae > Microbispora > Microbispora sp. NPDC049633. Next base: position 4,525 of record NZ_JBFAOO010000135.1, on the reverse strand, counting down.
CGGAACAGACCGGAGTTCGAGGACATCGTGGGCATGTTCGTCAACGTGCTGGCGATACGGGCCAGGCTGGACGGCGAGCCCACGTTCGCCGAGCTGCTCGCCCGGACCAGGGGCACGGTCCTCGCCGCGCTCGACCACGAGGAACTGCCCTTCGCCCAGCTCGTCGACGCCCTCGGCGTGCCGCGGGACACCAGCAGGCCGCCCCTGATCGACACGATCGCCACGATGCACGAGTTCGCCCCCGGCGACGGGATCGAGGTCCTCGCGCTGACCCCCACGTCGACCAGGCACGACGTGGAGCTGTACGCCGTGCCCACCGACGAGGGGGGCCTGCACTGCGCGTTCACCTACCGGCCCGAGCTGTTCCGCGAGAGCACGATCGCCCGGATGGCCGGGCAGTTCGAGGACCTGCTGCGCGCGATCGTGCGCGACCCGCACGTCCCGATCAGCCGGCTGCCGCTGACGGGCGACGAGGCGCTGATCGCCGGCTGGAACGCGACCGGCGCGGACTACCCGGACGCGGCCACCCTGCACGGCCTGGTCGAGGAGCAGGTGGCCCGCACCCCCGAGGCCGTCGCGGTGACCTTCGCCGGACAGTCGTGGACGTACCGGCAGCTCGACGAGCGGGCCAACCGGATCGCGCACCGCCTCGTGGGGCTCGGCGTGGAGCCGGGCGGTCTGGTCGCGGTCTGCGCCGAACGCTCGCTCGACCTGGTCGCCGCACTGCTCGGCGTGCTCAAGAGCGGCGCGGCGTACGTGCCGCTCGACCCCGGCTACCCCGCCGACCGGCTGGCGTTCATGCTGTCGGACTCGGGCGCGCCCGTCGTGCTGACCCGGCAGGACCTGGCCGAGCGGCTGGCCACCGGCGGCGCCGTCATCCTGCCGCTCGACCTGGACGCCGTATGGGACGGGCTGCCGGCGACCGCACCCGAGGTGAGGGGCGGGCCCGGCACGGCCGCGTACATGATCTACACCTCCGGCTCCACCGGCCGGCCGAAGGGCGTGCCCAACAGCCACCGCGGCATCGTCAACCGGCTCGACTGGATGCAGAAACGCTTCCGGCTCACCGACGCCGACGTGGTGCTGCAGAAGACACCGGCCGGGTTCGACGTCTCGGTGTGGGAGTTCTTCTGGCCGCTGCTCACCGGCGCGCGGCTCGTGCTGGCCGAGCCGGGAGGCCACCGCGACCCCGCGTACCTGCGTGACCTGATCAACGCCGAAGGGGTCACCGTCCTGCACTTCGTGCCGTCCATGCTCGGCGCGTTCCTCGCCGAAGAGGGCGTGGAGACCTGCACCTCGCCGCGCGTCATCGTGTGCAGCGGGGAGGAACTGCCCGTCGACCTGGCCGAGCGCTGCCTGCGCACGCTCCCGGCCGAATTGCACAACCTGTACGGCCCCACCGAGGCGGCCGTCGACGTCTCCGCCTGGCAGTGCACGCCGTCCGCGCTGGCGGGCCGGGTGAGGGTGCCGATCGGCTCGCCTCTCCAGAACATCACGCTGCACGTGCTCGACCGCCACGGCGAACCCGTGCCCGTGGGGGTGCCCGGAGAGCTGCACATCGGCGGCGTGGGCGTCGCACTCGGCTACCATGCCCGCCCGGAGCTGACCGCCGAGCGGTTCGCCGGAGGCCGCTACCGCACCGGCGACGCGGCCCGCTGGCTGCCGGACGGCACGATCGAGTTCCTCGGCCGCCTCGACGGCCAGGTCAAGCTGCGCGGCCTGCGCATCGAGCTCGGCGAGATCGAGGCGGTTCTCCGCGAGAAGGCCGGTGTGCGGGACGCCGCGGTGATCGTGCGCGAGGACGTGCCCGGCGACCCCCGGCTGGTCGCCTACCTCACGGGCGACGCCGTGCCCGAGCCGGCACAGGTGCGCGCGGCGATCAGGGGCACGCTGCCGGAGTACATGCTGCCGTCGATGTTCGTCCTGCTCGACGCCCTTCCGCTCACGCCGAACGGCAAGCTCGACCGGGCCGCCCTGCCCGTCCCGCAGGTCCAGGCCGACGTGCCGTACGCCGAGCCGGAGACCGAGACCGAGCGGGCCGTCGCGGCCGTCTGGGCCGACGTGCTGGCGGCCGAGCGGATCGGGGCCGACGACGACTTCTTCGATCTCGGCGGCCACTCGCTGCTCGCCGTCCAGGTCGTCGCGAAGCTCCGCAGGGCGCTCCCCGCCGGGTCGGCGCAGGTGGGGCTGGTGGACATCTTCACCTACCGGACCGTGCGCGAACTGGCGGCCTACGCCGGGTCCGGCGAGGACGGCCCGCGCCCACTGCTCCAGCGGCTCACCCCGGCACGTACGGCGAGCGTCACCTATGTGTGCGTGCCGTACGGGTCGGGCAGCGCCGTGGTTTACCAGCCGCTGGCCGACGCACTGCCGGTCGACCAGGCACTGTACGCGCTCGCGATCCCCGGCCACGACGTGGGCCTGGACGAGGAGCCGATGGAGTTCGCCGAGCTGGCCGCCCGCGCCACCGAGGAGATCCTCGCCATCGAGGGTCCCCTGGTGATCTACGGCCACTGCGGGGTCGGCGCCGCGCTCGCGGTCGAGCTGGCCGCCAGGGCCGAGGCGGCGGGCCGTGCGGTGGACGCCGTCTACGTCGGGGCGATCTTCCCGTTCGCCCGGCCGCGCGGGCTCATGCGGGCGCTGTCGCGAATCGGGGAGTTCGACCGCCTGCGCAGCAGCCAGACCGACATCAACCGGCTCAAGGCCCGTGGGGTGGACCTCGAGGAGCTCGATCCCGGCGTGGCCGACCGCATCGTCCGTACGATGCGTCACGACTCCAAGGCCGCGGAGAAGTACTTCACCGGGCTGTTCGACGCGCCGGACCGGCCACGGTTGCGCGCTCCGATCATCTCGGTGATCGGCGAGCGCGACCCCGCCACCGACTTCTACGAGGAGCGCTACCGCGAGTGGGGCTTCCTCACCGAGGTCACGGCGCTCGTCGTGCTGGACGAGGGAGGCCACTACTTCCTGCGCTACCGCGCGGAGGAACTGGCCGCCGCCCTGCGCACCCACACCCACATGGAGGTTTCCGACCGCTCTGGCGACCCCTCGTGGTGGGTGCACGCGGTCTCGCGCGGGTCCGCCCCGCCCGAGTCCGATAAGCAGGGGGTGCGGCCCAGCATGGGCCGCTTCCTTACGATCTCCGCCGGGCAGCAGCTCTCGATGATCGGCTCGGCGCTCACCGGGTGGGCCCTGCCGCTGACCGTCCTCATGGACTCCGGTTCGATCGGGCAGTTCTCCACGCTGGCCGTGCTCAACCTGGCCGGGCTGCTGATCTCCCCGCTGGCCGGGGCGATCGTGGACCGGGCGGACCGGCGGCGCGTGATGTTGTTCGCCGACTGCGCCTCGGCCGGGATCCAGGCCGTGCTGGCCGGGCTGCTCCTCTTCGGCGACATACGGATCTGGCAGATCTACCTGCTGATCGTCAGCCTGTCGATGGCGTCGAGCTTCCAGCGGCTGGCCTACCAGTCGGCGGTGCCGCAACTCGCCCCCAAGCACTATCTCGGTCACGCCATCGGCGTCACCCAAATGACCAACGGTGTCGCGCAGCTCGTCGTCCCCCTCGTCGCGGCCGGGTTGCTGGCCTGGATCGGGCTCGGCGGCATCGTGGCGATCGACATGGCGAGTTACGCGTTCGCCATCGTCACGGTGCTGCTGGTCCGCTTCCCCGACACGCTGCCCTGGCGGCCGCGCGAGCCGCTGAGCACGGAGATCGCCAAGGGCTTCACGTACACGTGGCACGACCGGGGCCTGCGCTCGACGCTGGTGTTCTTCGCCGTGCTCAACGTGTTCCTGTCCCCGCTGCTCCTGCTGGTCTCGCCGCTGGTGCTCTCCTTCGCCACGCTCAAGGACGTCAGCGTGATCTCGCTGGTGTCGGGGCTCGGCGTCATGCTCGGCGGGCTGACCATGTCGCTGTGGGGCGGCCCGCGCCGCGGGCGGTTCCGCGGTGTGCTGGTCTTCGCCGTGGCCATCGCGGCAGGCGGCGTCGTCACCGGCCTCGCCCCGTCGCTTGTCGTGGTCGGCGTGGGGGCGTTCGCGCTGAGCTACTTCCTCACGCTGATGAACGGCGTCTACGTCACGATCGTGCAGATCAAAGTGCCCGCGCGGTTCCATGGGCGGGTCTTCGCGCTCAACACGCTGCTCGCCTGGTCGACGCTGCCCGTCGGCATCGGCCTGGTCGCCCCGCTCGGCGCCGCGCTGTTCGATCCGATGCTGGCCCCGGGAGGGGCGCTCGCCTCGACCGTGGGCGCCCTGATCGGGGTCGGCCCCGGCCGTGGGATCGCCTTCCTCTATCTGGTGTGCGCGCTGGGCATGCTCCTCGTGGCGGCCGGCGCCCTGCGGGTGCGGCGGCTGGCCCGCCTCGACACCGAGATGCCGGACGCGCTGCCGGACGACCTCGTCGGGGTCGAGGCCATCCAGCGTCGCGCCGCCGCCTAGGGTCGTGTCTCTCTAGAGGCGCCGGGTCAGCGCGTCGAGGTTGGCCTCGACCCAGCGGAGCCGGGCGAGCGTGCCCGTGGGCTCGTCT
>NZ_JBFAOO010000134.1:0-19633 GCF_040675265.1 Microbispora sp. NPDC049633 | reverse complement strand
TCTGGCGAGTCCTCGAGGAGGATGGGCAGGAGCGGCTCGTCCACCTGGAGCGGCAGGATCGCGGTGACGGCGAGCAGCGGGTTCACCATCCCGGCGCCCGTGCCCGCCCCCACGCCGCCGTCCGCCGTGGCGGTGATGCGCCACCGCACCCGCTCCTGGTTCAGGCTCGGGTGGCGGGCACGCACCAGCGCCGCCACCCCCGCGACGTACGGCGCGGCGAAGCTGGTGCCTTCGAGCCCGCCCATGTACGACCGTCCGGGCCAGGTGGAGGTGATGTTCTGGCCCGGCCCCAGCACCGCCACGGGGGTGGCCGTATTGGAGAAGTCGGCGCGCCTGCCGTCCGGGGTGGCCGACCCGACGGCCAGCACCCCCGGGTACGCCGCGGGGTAGGCGGGCTCCGGCGTGCCGTCCTCCGCTGTCGTGTTGCCGGCCGCCGCCACGATCACCGCGTCCTTGTCCAGCGCGTACGCCACGGCCTGCCGGAGTTTGGGATCGTCCTGGGCCTGGATCGACACGTTGATCACGTCGGCGCCGTAGTCGGCCGCGGCCACGATGGCCCGTGCCAGCGTGTCCACCTCGCCGTTCTCCTCGTTCGTCTGCTTGAGCGAGATCAGCCGCACGCCCGGCGCGACCCCGTGGAAGGGGACGCCCTTCAGGTACTGGGCGGCGATGATCCCGGCGCCCGCCGTGCCGTGCCCGACGCAGTCGCGGTGTCCGGTCCCGGTGTAGTCCACCGACTTGGCCACGTGGATCTGCGGGTGCGTCAGGTCCACTCCGCTGTCGATGATCGCGACGGTGACCCCCTCACCCGTGGTGAGCGGCCACACGCGCTTCGGGTCGAGTCTCCGCTGCCCCCACGGCTCGGCCACCTGCATGCTGCCCTTGCGCGGCGCGCACCGCACCGGCGCGGCGTGCGCCTGTGCGGGAGGCGCGGGCGGTGCCACGAGAAACAGCGCCAGCACGGTCGCCAGAAGGCCGGGTCCCCGCATGAGTGATCAGCCTAACCTGTCGGACTTGACCGATGATGCCGGTTCGAAACAGGCATACCGGCGATGAGAACCGGGAGCGGCGAAACAGTTCCGACAACAGTTCCACTCAGCAAGGGGGCGGACGCCGTCTGGCCGCGGCAGATGCTTAAAATCCAGCAAGGCTCGTAACCAGGGGCCCTAGGGAAGGATGGACACGGTGCACAAGGTCCTGATCGCCAATCGTGGTGAGATCGCCGTACGGATCGCCCGGGCGTGCAGGGACGCCGGGATGACCAGCGTCGCGGTCTACGCCGACCAGGACCTGGACGCCCTGCACGTGCGGGTGGCCGACGAGGCCCACGCGCTCGGCGGGCAGAGCCCGGCCGAGACCTACCTCGACATCGACAAGATCCTCAAGGTGGCCAGGCAGACCGGCGCCGACGCCGTCCACCCCGGCTACGGCTTCCTCGCCGAGAACGCCGGCTTCGCCCAGGCCGTCATCGACGCCGGACTGATCTGGATCGGCCCGCCGCCCGCCGCCATCACCGCCCTGGGAGACAAGGTCCAGGCCCGTCACATCGCCCAGCGCGTGGGCGCCCCCCTGGTCGCCGGCACCCCCGACCCGGTCTCCGGCGTCGAGGAGGTCGTCGCCTTCGCGCAGCAGCACGGCCTGCCGATCGCGATCAAAGCCGCGTTCGGCGGCGGCGGCCGCGGCCTGAAGGTGGCCCGCACCCTGGAGGAGATCCCCGACCTGTACGAGTCCGCGGTGCGGGAGGCCGTCACCGCCTTCGGCCGCGGCGAATGCTTCGTCGAGCGCTACCTGGACCGGCCGCGTCACGTGGAGACCCAGTGCCTGGCCGACGCCCATGGCAACGTCGTCGTCGTGTCCACCCGCGACTGCTCGCTGCAGCGCCGGCACCAGAAGCTGGTGGAGGAGGCGCCCGCGCCGTTCCTGACCGGCGAGCAGCTCGAACTCCTCTACTCCTCGTCCAAGGCGATCCTCCGCGAGGCGGGCTACGTCGGGGCGGGCACGTGTGAGTTCCTGGTCGGCCAGGACGGCACGATCTCCTTCCTCGAAGTCAACACCCGGCTGCAGGTCGAGCACCCGGTCAGCGAGGAGGTCGCCGGCATCGACCTGGTCCGCGAGATGTTCCGCGTCGCCGACGGCGAGCCGCTGGGTTACGACGACCCGGTGCTGCGCGGCCACTCCATCGAGTTCCGCATCAACGCCGAGGACGCGGGCCGGGGCTTCCTGCCGGCGCCGGGGACGATCACCTCGATGCGGGTGCCGTCCGGGCCCGGGGTGCGGCTGGACGGCGGGTACGAGACCGGGATGAGCGTGCCGCAGGCGTTCGACTCGCTGGTGGCCAAGCTGATCGTGACCGGCGCCACCCGGGCCCAGGCGCTGGAGCGCTCACGCCGCGCGCTGGCCGAGTACGAGATCGGCGGCATGCCGACCGTGCTGCCCTTCCACCGGGCCGTGGTGGACGACCCCGCCTTCACCGGCGAGCCGTTCACCGTCCACACCCGGTGGATCGAGACCGAGTTCGACAACACGATCGCGCCGTACGAGGGCGAGGTGGGCGCCGCGGAGCCGGCCGAGCGGGAACGCATCACGGTCGAGGTCGGCGGCAAGCGCCTGGAGGTCGTCCTGCCCGCCGGGCTGGGCTCGTCGGGTCTCGGTTCGGCGGGCGCGGGCGGCTCGGGCCCGGCCAGGAAGGCCGCGCCGCGACGGTCCGGCGCGAATGGCGCCAAGAAGGCCGCGGCGAGCGGCGACTCCCTGGTGAGCCCGATGCAGGGCACGATCGTCAAGGTCGTCGCCGCCGACGGCGACACCGTCGAGCCCGGCGACACCATCGTCGTCCTGGAGGCGATGAAGATGGAGCAGCCGCTCACCGCCCACAAGGGCGGCACGGTCACCGGCCTGGCCGCCGCCGTGGGCCAGACGGTCACCGCCGGGGCCGTCCTGTGCGAGATCAAGGACGCCTGAGCGGCGCGTACGGCCGGCGGCGGATCGGAAGAGACGGTTCGGCGACCGGCGCGAGGGCCACTTGCCGGCCGGAAGGACGCATGCCCCGTCGCCTATGCGGAACGATAGGTGTTTGTGGAGGAACCATCACGCCCTGCCGTTCGTCCAGTAGGGCGAAGGAGGCTTGAAGCCGTGACCATGAAGACACCGCTCGGCCGGGTGGGGGCCGCCCTGGCGGCGCTGCTCGCCGGGCTCATCACACTGCTCGCACTCGCCCCGGCCGCGATGGCGGCGGCTCCCCCGGACCCGGCCACGGTCCTGTCGTCCTGGAAGAACGCCCAAGATCCGCTGTTCGTGATGAGCGGATCGCCGCTCTCGTCCAGCCAGCAGAGCGAGATCCGCCAGGCGCTGAAGGATTCGAAGTCCAAGATCTACGTGGTCGCGATGCCCGACGGCACCGTGACTACAGCCCAGGTGAGCACCTACATCCCGCAGCTCCTGAGCGAACTCGACAAGGCCGGCCGCTCGAGCGCGACCGTCGCGCTCCTCGACGGCAACAGCCTGTTCGCGGGGTCGACCGAGCTCCCCAAGAACGCGGCAGGAACGCTGACCCGGCTGTCCACGAGCTCCAACAGCGACGTGGTCACCGGCATGCAGGACTTCGTCAACCGGGTGAACCTGGTGCGCGAGGGTGACGTCAAGGCCGCCCGCGCCAAGGGCAGCACGGTCGGCGGTGGCGGCGGTTCGGGAGTGCTCGTCGGGATTCTGGGCATCGCCGTGGTGGGAGGTGCCGGTTTGTGGATCGTCGGACGCCGCAACAAGCGCAAGCGCGAGCAGCGCGAGGCCGCCGAGCTCGCCGCCGTCAAGCAGACGGTCGAGGAGGACGTGACGAAGTTCGGTGAGGAGATCACCGCACTCGACATGGACGTCAAGATGCTCCCGCAGTCCGAGACGACGACGGACTGGCAGCGGGCGCTCGACTCCTACGAACGGGCCAAGAACGAGCTGGCCGCGGTCCGGCGGGCGGACGAGCTGCGCACGGTGACCTCCACCCTGGAGGACGGCCGCTACGCGCTGGCCTGCGTCAAGGCGCGCGTGAACAACCAGCCGCTGCCCGAGCGGCTGCCCCCGTGCTTCTTCAACCCCCAGCACGGCCCGTCGGTGCGCAACGTGCGCTGGGCGCCCCCCGGCGGCGCCGTGCGCGACGTCCCCGCCTGCGCGGCGGACGCCGAGGCGGTCGAGCGCGGCTTCGACCCGCAGATGCGCGAGGTCATGGTCAACGGCCAGCGCCGGCCGTACTGGGACGCCGGTCCCATGTACCAGCCCTACGCGTACGGCTACTACGGCGGCTTCGGCGGCGACCTGCTCACCGGCATGATGGTCGGCACGATGCTCGGCGGCGCCTTCGGCGGCTGGGGCTACGGCGGCTACGGCGCCGGGTACGACTCCGGCTACGCCGCGGGCGTGGACGCCGGCGGCGGCGACTGGGGCGGCGGCGGAGGCGACTTCGGCGGAGGCGGCGACTGGGGCGGCGGCGACTTCGGCGGAGGGGACTTCGGCGGAGGCGACTGGTAACGCCTGAGCGCTTCCGGCGCGGCATCGACGAGGGGCGGGCCCGATGACCCGCCCCTTCGTCATGTCCGGCAACCGGCCGGGGGTTCCAGGATCACCAGTCAGAACCGGCCGCCGCCTCCCGAATCACCGCGCAAGAACCAGCCACCGCCTCCCCGGACACCCGCGCAAGAACCAGCCACCGCCTCCCCGGACACCCGCGTTGGATCGGGCCGCGGTTCCGGGATCGCCCTCCGGGCCGCTCCGTCCGCTCCCCCGGCGAGGACGCCGTCGGGCGATCGCCGGGGGCCGGTCAGCGGATTGCAAGTGGCATTTAAAGATCGCGTGGGAGACTCGGGGCGTTCCCCTCAGGAGGCCCCCCGTGCGTCGTCTCGTCCCCGTCCTCGTCTCCGCTCTGTCGCTCGCGTTCCTCTCGCTTCCCGCGACCGCCGTTCACGCGGCGTCGGCTCCCTGCAAACCGGGCAGCGGCGCCAACCTGCGCGGCAAGGACCTCACCAGCGCCACGCTGCCGTACAGCATGCGGTGCGCCGACCTCACGGGCGCGAAACTGGATGAGGTGGATCTCACGGGCAAGGACCTCACCGGGGCCGTCCTGCGCAAAGCCTCGCTGAAGGAGGCCGACCTCAGCCAGGCGCATCTCGACTACGCCGACCTGCGCGGCGCGGACCTCTCCGATGCCGACATGGGTCAGATGCGGGCCAAGCAGGCGAACCTGCGCGGGGCGGTCCTCGCCGACGCGGACGCCGTGCAGGCCGAGTTCCCGCACTCCGACCTGACCGGCGCGGTTCTCACCCGGGCCGTGCTCACCCAGGCCAACCTCACCGACGCCAAACTCGTGGACGCCGACCTGAAGGACGCCACACTCGGGCAGATCAAGGGCCGTACGGCCGACTTCACCCGCGCCAAGCTCGGCGAGGCCAAGCTCAGCCAGGCCCACCTGGAGCACGCCGTGCTCAGGGACGCCGACCTGTCGGAGGCGGAGTTCACCCAGGCGGAGCTGGACGGCGCGGACTTCCACGGGGCGAACGTCGACAAGGCCTCCTTCACCCAGGCCGACGACGCGGACCTCACCGGTGCCCGGGGCACGCCCACCGGCCTCCCCGACGACGCCGTCGCGCCCGGCGCGACCACCGAAGAGGACACGGCCGCCGGGGACCACCCGGCCGGAGACGCCACGATCACGTCGGGGCAGGACCTGCTGGGCCGCCCCAAGGGCCCGTCGCCCGCGCTCATCCTCGTCATCGTGTCCGGACTCGGCCTGAGCCTGACGCTGATCCTGTGGGGTGTCGCGCACCGGCGCAAGGAGCGGTTCGTGGCCGAGATGGCGGTGGCCAGGCACGCCGCCGAGGAGGACGTGACCCGCTTCGGCGAGGAGATCGACGCCCTCGACTTCGAGATGAAGATCAACCAGGTCAGTGGCCCGACCTATGAATGGCGCGCGGCGCTCGACGCGTACGAGGCGGCCAAGCAGGCGCTGCACGTCGCGCAGACGCCGTACGACCTGCAGGCGGCGGCCGTGGCGGTGGCTCGGGGGCGGCAGGCCCTGCACATGGTCAGATCGGGGCTGTCCGGCACGAGCGGCCACCACTGACCATCCCCCGTCGGCGGGCAGGCCCGCCCGGCGACCGCCCCCGCGGGTCACCGGACGGGCCGGCGTCCGCCGGTCAGCGGCGGCCCTGCCCGAAGACGGCGTCGCGGGCGATCGAGAGAGCGGTGGAGACGGCGCCCCTCAGGACGGGGTTGTCGGGGATCCCGCTCACGCGCACGTGCACCGGGACGGGCGAGACCTCCGTCAGGCGCTCGGCGACCAGGGCCGCCAGCGGATCACCGCCCGCAAGGCTGGTGGCGCCGCCGAGGACAACGAGGCCCGGGTCGAGCACGGCGACGAGCGTGAACGCGGCCGTCGCGACCCGGTCCGCCAGAGCCGGGAGGTCCAGTCCGCGGACGGCCTGTGCGCCCAGCAGATCGCACACTTCGATGTCCAGCCGGCCGAGGAAGCCGATCTCGCCGGCGCCGCCGGAGGCGCCCCGGCGGAGCCTGCCGTCCAGCACGACGGCCGCGCCGACGCCGTCGTCGAGCCACAGCAGCGCGAAGTCGTCCCGCCCGGCGGCCGCCCCGGTGGCGTGCTCGGCGACGGCGGCCAGATTGACCTCGTTCTCCACGGTGACCGGCGCGTCGACCAGGGTACGCAGGGCCGGGAGGAGCCCGGGCCGCCAGGCGGGCTCGACGTTGCCCGCCGACAGGTCTCCGGTCTGCGGGTCGACCATGCCGGGCGCGCCGATCACGACCGCGTGCAGGGGACGTGCGCCGGCCGCCTCGGTGAGCGCCTCCGCGACCAGCGTGGGAAGGTTCCCGCCGATCGGCCGTGTCGCCGAGCCCACGGTCGCGCCGGTGATGTCGGCGACCGTCACGTTGACCACGTCGCGCCGCACGTCCACACCGCCCACGAAGGCCCGGTCGGCGACGATGCCGTAGAGCCGGGCGTTGGGGCCGCGCCGGTCCCCGCCGCTCTCCCCCGTGACCCGGATCAGTCCGTTGACCTGGAGGCGTTCGATCAGGTCCGACACGGTCGGGCGGGACAGGCCGGTGAGCGCGCGCAGTTGCGGCGCGGTCAGGGGGCCACGTTCCAGCAGCAGATCGAGAGCGAGCCGGTCGTTGATGGCCCGCGCGAGCTGGGGCGTCGCGGTCTTCATGGAAAATCCTCTTTTTATCAGGAACCCTGCCTGTTAATTTATCCCCATGCGAGACAGACATCAACGGGCCACAGCCCTCGTCTTCGCCGTACACGGAGCGGTGGCGGGCACCCTCGCCACCCGGATGCCGTGGCTCCAGGAGCACCACGGCATCGGCACCGCGGCCCTCGGGCTCATCCTGCTCTGCCCGCCGATCGGCTCGTTCCTCACGATGCCGCTGACCGCCCGGCTGGCCTACCGGTTCGGGGCCAGGGCGACGACCCGGACCCTCCTCGCCCTGTGGTGCGGGTCGCTGGCCCTGCCCGTGCTGGCGCCGGGGCCCTTGTGGCTGGTGCCCGCGTTCCTCCTGTCCGGCGCCGCCGCCGGGATGTGCGACCTGGCGATGAACGCCCAGGGCGTGATCGTCGAACGGCGGCTGCGCCGTTCGGTCATGTCCGGCCTGCACGGCATGTGGAGCGTCGGCAACCTCTGCGGCGCGGGCGTCGGGGCGGTGGCCGCGCAGACGGGCCTGGACGCCCGTGCGCATCTCCTCCTCGTGGCGGTGTCGCTGGTCGCCGCGGGCACCGCGGCGAGCCGTGCGCTCCTCGACGACGGTCCCGCGCCGGACGAGAAGCCGCCGTCGCGATTCACGGTGCCGCCGAGGGCCGTCCTGCTGATCGGCCTGATCGGCTTCTTCGCCACCTTCGCGGAGCGGGCCAGCGGCCAGTGGGCGGCGATCTACCTCACGGACGTCGCCGGGGCCGGAGCGGGCGTCGCCGCGGCCGGCTACGTCGTGTTCACCGCGTGCATGGTCGCGATGCGGCTCGGCGGAGACTTCGTCGTGCGCAGGATCGGGCCGGTCGCGACCGTGCGCGCCGGGGCCGTCACCGCCGTACTCGGCGGCGTGATCGTGGTGGCCTTCCGCACACCCGTGCCGGTGATCGCGGGGTTCGCGTTGTTCGGCGCCGGCGTCGCCGTCGTCGTGCCCCTGGTGTTCGCGGCGGCGGGCCAGGTCGCCCGGACACCGGCCGAGGGCGTCGCGGGGGTCGCGACGATCACCTGGATGTCGGGGCTCGTGGCTCCTCCCGTCACCGGCTGGCTGGCCGGGACGTTCGCCTTCCCGTTCGCGTTCGCTCTGGTGACGTGCCTGGTCGCGGCGATGATCTGGCCGGCGCGCGCCCTGCGGCCGCGGGCGGCGGCCGCCGCCCGCGTCCCCGTCGGCGCGGCGTGCGCGGACTGACGGGGTCAGATGCCCCCGGCGGTCAGCGGGGACATGAGGCGGCGGGCGGCCTCGGTGATCGACCCCGACAGCGACGGGTAGACGGCGAAGGTGTGGGCGATCTGGTCCACGGTCAGGCGGTGCTGGACGGCCAGCGACACGGCCAGGATCAGCTCCGAGGCCCGCGGGGCGACCACGACGCCGCCGAGCACGATGCCGGTGTTCGGACGGCAGAACAGCTTCACGAAACCGTCGTTGAAGCCCTGCATCTTGGCCCGGGCGTTGGTGGCGAGCGGCAGCTTGACGACGTTCGCCTCGATCTCGCCCGACTCGATCTGCCGCTGCGACACGCCCACCGCGGCGATCTCCGGGTCGGTGAAGATGTTGGCGGCGACCGTCGCCAGCCGGATCGGCTGCACGGCCTCGCCGAGCGCGTGCCAGACCGCGATCCTGCCCTGCATGGCGGCGACCGAGGCGAGCATCAGGACGCCGGTGCAGTCTCCCGCGGCGTACACGCCGGGCGCGGAGGTCCGCGACACCTTGTCGACCTCGATGAAGCCGTTGCGGTCGAGCCGCACGCCGTTGTCCTCCAGCCCGAGCCCGGAGGTGTTGGGGACCATGCCGACGGTCATGAGGCAGTGGCTGCCCTCGGCGGTGCGGCCGTCCTCCAGCGTCACGACGACGCCGTGCTCGGTGCGCTTCACGGAGGCGGCACGCGAGCGGCCCATGACGTTCATGCCGCGCCGCCGGTAGACCTCCTCCAGCACCTCGGCCGCGTCGGCGTCCTCGTTGGGCATCATCCGGTCCCGCGAGGAGACCAGTGTGACCTGCGACCCGAGCGACCGGTAGGCGCCGGCGAACTCGGCGCCGGTGACGCCGGAGCCGACCACGATCAGGTGCTCGGGCAGCTCCTCCAGGTCGTACAGCTGCCGCCAGCTGAGGATGCGCTCGCCGTCGGGCTCGGCTCCGGGCAGCACACGGGGGTGGGCACCGGTCGCCACGATGACCACGTCGGCCCGGATCGTACGGTTTCCCGCGCGCACCACCTGGGGATCGACCAGCCGGCCCCGGGCGCGGATGACCTCCACGCCCTCGGCGGCCAGCCGGGCGGCGATGTCGTTCGACTGCGCCAGCGCGAGTTCCTTGACGCGCTTGTTCACGTCGATCATGTCCACGGCCACCCCGCCGGCGTCGCCGTCGGGGCCGCCGTCGAAGCGGACCCCGAGGGACGAGGCGTCGAGAAGCGCCTGCTTACGGGCGGAGGAGGCGATCAGGGTCTTGGACGGCACGCAGTCGGTCAGCACGCACGCCCCGCCGGGACCCTCCTCCTCCACGACGGTGACCTGAGCGCCCAGTTGCGCGGCGACCAGGGCCGCCTCGTATCCGCCGGGGCCGCCACCGATGATCACGATCCTTGTCACAAGCTCCATTGTCACGCATCCTGGCTTCGTATTCCCGGCGAGGGGCGCGTAACGGGCCGACTACGCGGTTTTCTCTCGCCACACCCCGTGCGCGCTACCCGTCCAACTTCCGGGATCTTGGTTTAGGCTTGTGTGCCGTGCCTGTTTACGCGGCCTACGGCAGCAACATGGACCCCAAGCAGATGGCGGAGTGGGCGCCCCACTCGCCCATGCGAGGAACGGGCTGGCTCCCGGGCTGGCGGCTCACCTTCGGCGGCGAGGACGTCAGCTGGGAGGGCGCTCTCGCCACGATAGTCGAGGACGCCGACGAACAGGTATTCGTCGTCCTGTACGACGTGCCGGAGTGGGACGAGGCGTCCCTCGACCGCTGGATGGGCACCGACCTCGGCCTCTACCGCAAGGTCCGGCTCCGCGTCGCGACGCTGGAGGGCGACGTGCTCGCCTGGTCGTACGTGCTGGACTCCTACGAGGGCGGGCTGCCGTCGGCGCGATACATCGGCATCCTGGCCGAGTCCGCGGAGAAGGCGGGCGCGCCCGACGACTACGTCACATGGCTGCGCACCCGCCCGTGTAAGAAGCTCGGCGACTGACACGCCCCCGGCACTTATCGGCCGGGTTCATGCGCTTCTGTACCCTCAGCAAAGTGACCCCATATGACCTGGCGGCCGAGGCCGCGACCACGCTGAGGAACCTCACCGGCATCTCTTCCTTCGACGTCGCCCTCGTCATGGGCTCGGGCTGGGTCCCGGCGGCGGACGCGATCGGTGAGACGGTCGCCGAACTCGCGGTGACGAAACTGCCCGGGTTCTCCCCGCCCGCGGTCGCCGGTCACGCGGGCACGGTGCGGGCGGTGCGCACCTCGGCCGGGCTCAACGCGTTGATCTTCCTCGGGCGTACGCACCTCTACGAGGGCCGCGGGGTGGAGCCGGTGGTCCACGGGGTGCGCACGGCCGTCGCGGCCGGGGTGCGCACGGTCGTGCTGACCAACGCGGCGGGCGGGCTGCGCCCGGAGACCCAGAATGTGGGCGACCCGGTCCTGATCGGCGACCACATCAACCTCACCGGCGACAACCCGATCACCGGCGCGACGTTCATCGACCTCACCGAGGTGTATTCGAAGCGCCTGCGCGACCTCGCCCGCGCGGTGGACCCCACGCTGACCGAGGGGGTGTACGTCGCCTTCCGCGGCCCGACGTACGAGACGCCGGCGGAGATCCGCATGCTGCGCACGCTCGGCGGCGACCTGGTGGGCATGTCCACCGTGCTGGAGGCGATCGCCGCCCGGGAGGCCGGGGCCGAGGTGCTCGGGATCTCCCTGGTCACCAACCCCGGCGCGGGCCTGGTGGGCGAGCCGCTCAACCACGAGGAGGTCCTGGAGGTCGGCCGGGCCACGGCCGCCCGCATGGGCGTCCTGCTCGCCCAGGTCGTCGACAAGCTGTAGGGGGCACCCATGACCGATCTCGTACGGCTCGCCGAAGACTGGCGTGACCAGGACCCCGACCCCGAGACGCGGGCGGAGCTCGACGCGGTCCTGGAGTGGAACGATCTCGCCGCGCTGGAGGACCGCTTCGGCGCCAAGTTGGAGTTCGGCACGGCGGGTCTGCGCGGCGCGCTGGGTGCCGGGCCGAACCGGATGAACCGGGTCACGGTGATGCGGGCGGCCGCCGGGCTGGCCCGCGTGCTCGGCCCCGGACGCCACGTGGTGATCGGCTACGACGGGCGGCACAAGTCCGACGTGTTCGCCGCCGACACGGCCCGCGTGCTGACCGGGGCGGGCCTGCGCGCCTCGGTCATGGCCGCCAAGTGGCCCACCCCGGTCCTGGCGTTCGCCGTGCGCCACCTGGGCGCGGACGCGGGCGTCATGGTCACCGCCTCGCACAACCCGCCCCAGGACAACGGCTACAAGGTCTACTGGGGCGACGGCGCGCAGATCGTGCCGCCGATCGACGAGGAGATCTCCGCAGCCATCGACGCGGTCGGCCGGGTGGACGCGCTGCCGCTGGGCGAGGACTGGCGGACCCTCGGCCACGACGACATCGTCGTGCCGTACCTGCGGGCCCTTGCCGCGCTCCCGATCGGCGACGCCCGCGACATCGCGGTCGCGTACACGCCGCTGCACGGCGTCGGCGGCACGACCGTCTCCGAGGCGTTCCGCGCGGCGGGTTTCGAGGTGCCGGTCATGGTGAGCCGGCAGGCGATGCCCGACCCCGGCTTTCCCACCGTGGCGTTCCCCAACCCGGAGGAGCCGGGCGCCATGGACCTCGCGCTCGAACTCGCCGCCGCGACCCGCGCCGACCTGGTGATCGCCAACGACCCCGACGCGGACCGGTGCGCGGTCGGCGTCCCGCTGCCCGGCGGCGGCTACCGCATGCTCACCGGCGACGAGGTGGGCGGCCTGCTGGCCGAGCACGTGCTGCGGCACACCTCGGGGGACGACCGGCTGGTCGCGACCTCGATCGTGTCGTCGTCGCTGCTCGCCAGGATCGCCGCCGCGCACGGCGTGCGGCACGCCGAGACCCTGACCGGATTCAAGTGGATCATGAAGTCGGGTCCCGGGCTGGTCTTCGGCTACGAGGAGGCGCTGGGCTACAGCGTCGGGTCGGACGCCGGCCTGCCGGTTCACGACAAGGACGGCGTGGGGGCCGCCCTCGTCGTCGCCGGGATGGCCGCCGCCGCCAAGCGGGACGGCGGGTCGCTGCTCGACCTGCTGGACGACCAGGCCCGCCGGTACGGCCTGCACGCGACCGCCCAGCTGTCGGTCCGGGTCGAGGACCTGTCGCTGATCGCGCAGGCCATGGAGCGCCTGCGCACGCGGCCGCCGGTGCAGCTGGCCGGCCGGGTCGTGGAGTCAGCCGAGGACCTGTCCCTGGGGGTGGCGGGGCTGCCGCCGACCGAGGGCCTGCGCTACCGCCTGTCCGGCGACGCCCGGGTCGTCGTCCGGCCCAGCGGCACCGAGCCCAAGCTCAAGTGCTACCTGGAGGTCGTCGTACCGGTCGAGGGCGACGACGTCCCGCACGCCCGGGCGAGGGCCGCGCAGGACCTGGAGGCCCTGAAGAAGGACCTCTCCGTCGCCCTCGGTCTTTGAGCTACTTGCAGACGGTGTCGCGGGCCGGTCGCTCGCCGGTGACCAGGAACGCGGTGACGGCTGCGTCACCGCAGGCGTTGCCGTTGACCAGGTAGGACCCGTGCCCGCCCGAGTCGACGGCGACCATGCGCGCCCGGCCCCCGAAGGCCTCGCGCATCCGCAGGGCGCCGCTGTACGGCGTCGCCGGGTCGCGCAGGTTCTGCACGAGCAGGACGTTGGACGGCCCCTTCGCCGTGACCCGCACCGGCGCCTCGGCCGGCCGGTAGGGCCAGTAGGCGCAGGGGCCGATGTCGACCGGCATGCCGGCGGTCAGCGGGTGAGCCGCCCGGTCGCGGACCACCAGCCGCCGGTGCAGGTCGAGCGAGCTCGGCCACTCGACGTCGTTGCAGAGGGTCGCGGCCGCCGAGGCCGCGGCGTTCTGCATCGCCTCGTCCGGCGGGGTGGAGGCGGGAAGGGGACCAGAGCCGAGCGCCGCCCGCATGAGCCCGGCCAGGCCGGGGAACCCGGTGTCGGAATACAGCGCGTTCAGCATGGTCTCGCGCAAAACCGCGCCGTCGAGCCGCGGCGGATTGGATCCCGGCCACTCGATCGGCTCGCGGTCCAGGCGCTCGGCGAGGTCCAGGAAGGTGCGGCGGACCGCCGCGGCGTCCGCGCCCAGGCCGAACTCGTCGTCGCGCGCGGCGGCCCAGGCCGCGAAGTCGGGGAAGCGGTCGTCGACGCCCACCGAGTAGTTGGCCAGCCAGGCGCGGGCCACCTTCCGCGGGTCGGGATCGTCGTTGCTGTCCAGGATCACCCTGTCGGTCCGGCCGGGGAACATCGTGGCGTAGACGACTCCGGCGTACGTGCCGTAGGAGACGCCCCAGTAGGACAGCCGCCGCTCGCCGAGGGCCCGGCGGACGGCGTCGATGTCCCTGGCCTCGGTGCGCGTGCTGATGCTGCGCAGCACGGGGCCGCCGTTGCGGGCGCAGGCCTCGGCTATCCTGCGTGACCACTCGGCGTTCCGCTCGATGTCCCCGTCGGCGGACGGGTAGGGCTTGAGCAGGGTGGGCGCCAGGTCGTCGTGCGCGAGCCCGCAGGAGACGGGCGAGCTCCGGCCGACGCCCCGCGGGTCGAAGCCGACCAGGTCGTAGCGGTCGAGCACGGCGCCCGGCAGGCGCCGCACCATCGCGCTCGGCCTGCTCAGGCCCGGGCTGCCCGGTCCTCCCGGGATGAGCAGCAGCACGCCCCTGCGCAGTCCCGGCCGCGCCGTACGGATCCGGGAGACGGCCAGGGAGATCGTTGCTCCGCCCGGCCTGCCTTCGAGTGCGTCGGGGGAAGTTCGAGCGTGTCGGGGGAGGAGGGTCTACTGGCGGGCGCCGATGGTCTCGGCCGGGCGGGCGCGCAGAGCGAGACGCGCGGGGAGGCTCGTGGCGACCAGGGCGAGCGCGGCCACGGCGGCGATCACCAGCGCGTAGCCGGCCGGAGGGACGTACGGCAGGGCCGACCCGGTCATCCCCCTGCCGAAGGCCGACAGCGTGACGAACGCGATGCCGGTCCCGGCGAGCACGGAGACGACCAGCGCGGTCAGGGTCTCCAGCCGGAGCATGCGCAGCACCTGCCGCCGGGTCGCGCCGACCAGGCGGAGCAGGGCCAGCTCCCGCGACCGGTCCGTGATGGACATGGCCAGCGTGTTGACCACGGCGATCGCGCTGAACGCGATGATCAGGCCCATGGCCACGTAGTTGACCTCGGCGTTCGGGGTCTGCGTCCCGGTCCCCTCCGTCGGCGACACCACCGGCGCCACGGCGGCCAGGGCCGCACGCGGGACCGCGGGGGCCTCGACGAGCAGGGTGCCCGAGGGATCGTCGACATGATTCGCGACCAGCGCGTACGGCAGGGTCAGATCGCCGAACCCCAGGCCGCGGGAGTAGATCGCCGCCACCTTCAGCTCCGCCGGGGTGCCGTCGCCCAGGGTGAACCTGATCGACTCGCCGACCGACAGCCCGAGCCTGGAGGCGGCCGACTCGCTCAGCGCGGCCGACCGGGCGCCGAACCCGTCGAGCGAGCCGGAGACGACCCCGAGGTCCACGGCCTGCCCGAGCGGCCGCTCGCCGCCGTCGACGCCCTGCGCGCCGTACTTGTCCAGCCCGACGCGCACGGAGGTGCGCACCACCGAGGTGACGGCCTGCACGCCCGGCACGCGGCGCACGGCCTCGATCAGGGCACCGTCGGCCGTCGCGCCGCTCACCACGTAGTCGGCGTGGGAACCGGCGGCGGCCTGCGCGGCCGACGCGTGCCCCATCGTGGTCTGGCTGAACAGGATGGTGCAGGTCATGGCCACCAGAAGGGTCAGCGGCGCCATCACGGAGGCCATCCGTCCCGGGCCCGTCCGCAGGTTGCCCGCCGCCAGGTATCCGGCGCGGGAGGCGCGCAGCGCGACGCCGAGCAGGGTGGTCGCGACGCGGGCGAGCACCGGCCCGAGCAGGGTGACGGCCACCGTCCAGACGAGCGCGGTCAGCATCGTCACGGGGCTCGACGCCGCCTCGGTCTCGAGTCCCGACAGCACCAGTGTCAGCACGATTCCACCGGCGACGCACAGGACGCCCGCGATCGACCGGCCGAGGGGCAGGCGGCCCCCGTCCATGGCGGCCTCGCCGAGCGCCTCGACGGGGCGGATCCGCGCGGTGCGGCGAACCGACAGACGGGTCGCGGCCCAGGCCGCCACCACGGCGGCGAGCAGGGCGGCCGCCGCCGGGAACGGGCTGACCACCAGGCGCAGGTTCGCCGGCATGGCGCCCAGCTCGACGAACCGGCCGCGCAGCCAGAACCCGAGGCCGATGCCGGCCGCCGATCCGACGACGCCGGCGACCAGGCCGACCAGCAGCGCCTCGCCGCCCAGCAGCCGGCGCACCTGCCCGGGCGTGGCGGCGACCGCGCGGAGGAGGGCGATCTCACGCCGCCGCTGCTGGACCGCGAGGGCGGAGGTGCCGGTCACGACGAGGATCGCCACCAGCAGGGACGTGCCGCCCAGCGCGCCACCCAGGCTGATAAGCCGCACCCGCGCCTGCTCCGCGTCGAGGAACTCCACGGTGCCGCGCTCGTCCCCGGCGTAGGCCACGAGACGATCGGTCAGCACCGGAGAGACGTCCACGCGGGGAAACACGCCGATCGCGGTCACCAGGCCCGGGCGCCCGGCCAGCCGGCGGGCCTCGGCCGTCGAGAAGAACACCGTGTCCTGGCTCGGCAGGGCCTGCGCGGTGACCCCCACGACCCGGTAGGCCTTCCCCCGGACGTCGAGAGCGGCGCCCACGGACAGGCCGGAGCGGGCGTCCACGACCACCTCCCCGTCACCGCGCGGCGGGCGGCCCCGCCCGACGGTGAACGGCGTGAGCCCCGCCGACTCCCACCCGTGCCCGAGAGCGTGCCCGTTCAGAGGGAACGTCACCTCGGTCAGCACCTCGGAGACGCCCGGCAGGCCGCGCAGCCTCGCGGCCGTCGCCTCGGGGATCCAGACCCGCTCCGACAGCGGCTTGGCCTTCGTCTTGACCTTCCCGGAGGACTTGGCCACGGTCTCGTGGACGTTCTGGTCGCCCGCGACGATCAGCGGCGCGCCCGCGTAGCGCTCCGGCGCGATACCGCCCCGCAGGCCGGTCTCCAGCAGCATCAGGCACGCGCAGACCAGCGCGGCGGCGCACACCAGCGCCACGAACGCCCCCGCGAACGCCGCCCCGCGGTGCCGCAGGGTCTTCAGTGCGAGTCCCGTGATCATGCCGCGTACGCCCCCATCCTGGTCATGCGGTCGGCGACCTTCTCCGCGCTCGGCGCGGCCATCGCGTCCACGATCCGGCCGTCGGCGAGGAACAGCACGGTGTCGGCGTAGGAGGCGGCCACGGGGTCGTGGGTCACCATCACCACGGTCTGGCCGAGGCCGTCCACCACCTCCCGCAGCAGCCGGAGCACGTCACGGGCCGTCATCGTGTCGAGCGCGCCGGTCGGCTCGTCGCCGAAGACCACCTGCGGCCGGGTCACCAGCGCCCTGGCGATGGCGACCCGCTGCTGCTGTCCGCCGGACAGCTGGGCGGGGCGGTGCCCGAGCCGGCCCGCCAGCCCCACCCGCCCGACGATCTCGTCGAGCCACGCCCGGTCGGCCCGCGCCCCGGCCAGCCGCATCGGCAGCGTGATGTTCTCCAGCACGGTCAGGGACGAGACCAGGTTGAACGCCTGGAACACGAAACCGATCCGCTGCCTGCGCAGCTCCGTCAGCCGGGTCTCGTCCATGCCGGACAGCTCCGTGCCGCCCAGCCGTACCGAGCCGGAGGAGGGCGTGTCCAGCCCCGCCGCGCAGTGCAGGAACGTGCTCTTGCCCGAGCCCGACGGTCCCATCACGGCGGTGAAGCTCCCGCCGGGGATGGTCACCGAGACCTCACGCAGGGCGGCCACCGCGCCCTGTCCCTTTCCGTACACCTTGCTCACCGCGTCAAGGCGGAGCACCTCTGTCATGTGCTCAAGCCTGCTGATCAGCGGCGTCGCTTCCCAGAGACGGCCTCACCTCGTGACCATGACCTCGTCATGATCCGGACACTGGTAGACATATCCGCGTGATTCGCGTACTCCTTGCCGAGGACCAGCACGTCATCAGGAGCGCCCTGGCGGCCCTGCTCGGGCTGGAGGAGGACCTGGAAGTCGTCGCGACCGTGGAGTCCGGAGAGGCCGCCCTGGCCGCCGCGCTGGTCCACCGCCCCGACGTCGCCGTCCTCGACATCGACATGCCCGGCAGGCTGGACGGCCTGGCAGCCGCGGCCGAGCTCCGCACGCGCCTGCCCGCCTGCCGCGCCCTGATGCTGACCGCGTACGGCAAGCCGGGGCACCTGCGCCGCGCCCTCGGCGCCGGTGTCGCCGGCTACGTGCTGAAGACGGCGCCGCCGGACGAACTCGTGGCCGCCATCCGCAAGGTCGCGGCAGGCGAGCGGGTGCTCGACCCCTCGCTCGCGGTCACCGCCTGGGACCTGTCGGACAACCCGCTCACCCCGCGTGAGGCGGACGTGCTCCGTCTGGCGGCCTCCGGCGCGGACGCCGCGGACATCGCCGCGCGGCTCCACCTGGCCGCGGGCACCGTGCGCAACTACCTCACCGAAATCGTCACCAAGCTCAACGCCCGCAACCGGACCGACGCCGTGCGCATCGCCACCGAGGCCGGCTGGATCTAGTGCCGCGCGGGCAGCGGGGCGGGATGCGGCACGCAGGCGTCGAGCGTGAACCGATCGCCGTCGACGCGCGAGGTCAGCCGGCCATCCAGGGCGGCGAGGCGGGTGGTCAGGTTGCCGATGCCGGACGACC
This sequence comes from Microbispora sp. NPDC049633, assembly GCF_040675265.1. NCBI lineage: Bacteria > Bacillati > Actinomycetota > Actinomycetes > Streptosporangiales > Streptosporangiaceae > Microbispora > Microbispora sp. NPDC049633. The sequence goes on along the minus strand of NZ_JBFAOO010000134.1, from coordinate 1,411 downwards.
CCCGCCGCCTCTCCCCCGGCCGGACGCCGTCGTTGCGCACCCGCAGCCGCAGCCCGCTCTCGTCGGCGCGCAGCGTGATCGCGCAGTGACGGGCCTCGCTGTGCCTGAGCACGTTCGTCACGGCCTCCCTGAGCACGGTGCCCAGCACGGTCTCGACCTCGGCGGGCAGGTCCGGCTCGACCGGCTCCACGGTCACCCGGATCCCGGCGGCCGACAGCACCGTGCGCGCCGACTCCACCTCCGCCGCGAGGGACAGCTCCCGCTGCTCGCCCGAGACGGACCGCAGGTCCGCCCGCGCCCCCTCCGCCATGGCGACGATCTCCTCGATCCGCTCCCGGGGGCTCGGCAGACGGCGGGCCAGCTCACAGGTGAGGAGGATCGCGGCCAGGGAGTGCCCCAGCAGGTCGTGCAGGTCACGGGCGGCGCGCAGACGCTCCTCGACGATCGCGGAGCGGGCCAGGCTCTCCCTCGCGGCCTGGAGCTCCTTCACGATCTGAGCCAGGCGGAGCAGGGCGTAGACCACGAGCCCGGTGACGAGCGCGCTGATCGTGCTGTTGGCGAGGACGGGGGCCGGCAGGCCGAACAGCCTCCCGGCCCCGGCGACGCTCGCCACGATCGCCGTGGCCGCCGGCCACGCGGCGCGCCAGGGGAAGGCGAGCAGGACCGGCCCGGCGAGGAAGCCCGCCACGCCGAGCCACACGGGCCCGAACACCGGGATGGGCGCGTACGTGAGCACCGCCATCACCCCGAGCGCCACCATGTGACGCCCGTTGACGGAGCGGAGCTGCATGACGACGATCACGGCGAGGCACGCCGCGGCCGGGAGCACGAGGGCGCCGGGGAGCTGGAGCAGTGCCTTGACGCTGAAGCCCACGAGAACGGCCGCGAGCACCGCGACCGACACCACGTACGACGCGTCGTACGCGGGCTCCGGCAGCAGCCACCGCCGCCGTCCCGCCCGGCTCTCCCCCACACCGGCGCCGATGCCCGCCTCGCCGGACGCCGTCCGCTCGGACGGGCCGCGGGGAAGGGTGGCCTCCACCACGAAGTGCCCGGCGGGGGTCAGACCGGTGACGAGGGTGCCGCCCGCCTCCTCCAGCCGGAGGCCGTCGAAGTCCGCGCCCTCGGCGGTGCGGTGGCCGTCGTCGACGACGCGCAGCCGCACCCTGCCTCCCTGCGCGTCCGCCTGCTCGCCCGTTTCGATGACGCACAGCCGGGCGGTGCCCCGCCGTACGACGTCGGTGACGGCCTCGCGCAGCACGCCCGCGAGCAGCGCCCCACCGGGGCCGAGGGGCTCGGTGTGGCCGCCGCGCACCTCGACGGCGATTCCCGCGGCGTCGAGCATCGCCCGCGCCGTGACCAGCTCGGGACCGAGGGAGGTCGCGCGGTAGTCCGCGGAGGCGGCGCGGGC
>NZ_JBFAOO010000133.1:0-19817 GCF_040675265.1 Microbispora sp. NPDC049633 | reverse complement strand
GTGGCAGCCTGCCCGCCGCCGCGTCGAACAGCACGCGGCAGGCGCGGGCGCGGGGACGGAACGGCGGGCGCCAGGACGCCCGGGCGTGGCTGAAGAACGCGTCGGGAAGGCCGTCCATCCTGCCGAGAAGGGTCCGCACACCGCTCGCGTCGCCCGCCTTGACGGAGGCCCGGACGGCGGCGTAGGTGACCTCGCCCGTGCCGCAGCCGCCGGTGGCCAGGACCAGGCAGCCCGCGACGGCCGCGTGGACGATCCGCATACCCGCCTCCCCGCTTTGCCGGAGGTTTCCTTCCCCCGACCGCGTACGGGTAATCACTTGGCGTAATCGAAACGGGGCCCTCACCCTGAGCCGGGTGAGAGCCCCGCGTCGATGTACGGATCCCCCAAGGGAGGTTCCGGTGCGCCGCGAACCCCTCCCGGCGCGCCGGACTCCCCAATGAGGCGCCCCGAACCCCTTCTGAGCGCCTGGGACAACAATGGCCCCGCGCACTTGCAGCACGCTTGAAGGACGCTTGCAGAGGCCGGGCGGAGCGTCGTCACTCGTGGCCGGCGTCGGCCGTCACGACCTCGTCGCCCGTCGCGGGCTCCTCGCGGCGCACGACGACGGTGCTGATCCGGTTGCGGCGTCCCGCCAGGTTCTCGGCCGTCAGGCGCAGGCCCCCGACGACCGCCTCCGAGCCCGCGATCGGCACCCGGCCCAGGGCGTGGGCCAGCAGGCCGCCGACCGTGTCGACGTCCTCGACCTCGATCTCGGTGTCGAACAGCTCGCCGAGCTCGTCGACCGGAAGCCGCGCGGTCACCCGCACCGCCCCGTCGTCCAGCCACTCGACCCGCGGGGCCTCCTGGTCGTACTCGTCGGCGATCTCACCGACGATCTCCTCGATGACGTCCTCGATCGTGACGAGGCCGGCGGTGCCGCCGTACTCGTCGATGACGATGGCGAGGTGGATCTGCCGCGCCTGCATCTCGCGCAGCAGCTCGTCGATCGGCTTGCTCTCCGGCACGTACGTCGCGGGACGCATCAGCTCGTCCACCCGGACGCCGCCGTCGCCGGTGTCCTGGATGCGGCGGACGATGTCCTTGAGATAGGCGATGCCCACCACGTCGTCCTCGTTCTCCCCGGCCACCGGGACCCGGGAGAAGCCGCTGCGCAGGGCGAGCGAGAGCGCCTGGTTGAGCGTCTTGCCGCGCTCGATGAACACCATGTCGGTGCGCGGCACCATCACCTCGCGCACCAGCGTGTCACCCAGCTCGAAGACCGAGTGGATCATCTCCCGCTCGTCGGGCTCGATGACCCTGCGCTGCTCGGCCAGGTCGACGAGGTCGCGCAGTTCGGCCTCGGAGGTGAACGGGCCCTCGCGGAAGCCCTTGCCGGGAGTGAGCGCGTTGCCCAGCAGGATCAGCAGCTCGGGCAGCGGGCCGAAGATCCGGGTCAGCCCGTACACGATGGGCGCGCTCGCCAGCGCGACCGGCTCGGCGTGCTGGCGGCCGAGCGTGCGCGGCATGACCCCGACGATGACGTAGCTCACCAGGATCATGACCACGGCCGCCCCGGCGTACGCCTGTCCGCGGTCGCCCAGCCAGTCGATGAACAGCAGCGTCGTGATGACCGTGGCGATGAGCTCACAGCTCAGGCGTAGCAGGAGCACCAGGTTGAGGTAGCGCGGCGGATCGGCGACGATCGCCTGCAGTCGCACCCCGCCGCGCCGGCCCTCCTTGACGAACTCCTCCGCGCGCACCCGGGAGATGCGGGTCAGCGCCGTCTCCGCGCTCGCCAGCAGGCCGCCGGCCACGATCAGGAAGACGGCGGAAAGCAGCCAGCCGTTGCTCACGGCTTACGCCGCACCTCCCGCCAGGCGCCGAGCAGTTCGTCCTGCAGCCCGAACATCTCGGCGTGCTCCTCGGGCTCGGCGTGGTCGTAGCCGAGCAGGTGCAGGATGCCGTGCGTGCACAGCAGCTCCAGCTCGTCCTGCGCGCTGTGCCCGGCCTCGGCGGCCTGCTTGGCCGCCACCTGCGGGCACAGCACCACGTCTCCGAGCAGCGCCGGGTCGGGGGCGTCGTCCTCGTCCCGGCCGCCGGAGTTGGGCCGCAGTTCGTCCATGGGGAAGGCCAGCACGTCGGTCGGGCCGGGCTCCCCCATCCACTGCTCGTGCAGCTCGGCCATCGCCGCCTCGTCGATCACCAGGATCGACAGCTCGGCCAGCGGGTTGATCCCCATCCGGCCCAGGACGTGACCGGCCAGCTCGACCAGAGCAGACTCGTCGACCTCGACGCCGGACTCGTTGGCCACCTCGATGCTCACGGGGTCTCCTCACCCGTCATGCTCGTGCTCACCGCCGGTTGTTCCGCGGTCGCTTGTTGATCGCGCGCGGCTCGGAGGCCATCGCGGCGTCGTAGCGGCCGTAGGCGTCGACGATGTCGCTCACCAGCTTGTGCCGCACGACGTCGGCGCTGGTCAGCCTGCTGAAATGGATGTCCTCGATGCCCTCGAGGATGTGCTGGACGACCTTCAGGCCGCTGTCCTGACCGCCCGGCAGGTCGATCTGCGTGACGTCGCCGGTGACCACGATCTTCGAGTTGAAGCCGAGCCGGGTCAGGAACATCTTCATCTGCTCGGGCGAGGTGTTCTGCGCCTCGTCCAGGATGATGAAGGCGTCGTTGAGGGTCCGGCCGCGCATGTAGGCGAGCGGCGCGACCTCGATCGTCCCGGCCGACATCAGTCGGGGGATCGAGTCGGGGTCGAGCATGTCGTGCAGCGCGTCGTACAGCGGCCGCAGGTACGGATCGATCTTCTCGTAGAGCGTGCCGGGCAGGAAGCCGAGCCGCTCCCCCGCCTCGACGGCGGGGCGGGTGAGGATGATCCGGTTGACCCGCTTGTTCTGCAGGGCCTTCACGGCCTTCGCCATCGCCAGGTACGTCTTGCCGGTGCCGGCGGGCCCGATGCCGAAGACGATGGTGTGCCTGTCGATCGCGTCGACGTACCGCTTCTGGTTGACCGTCTTCGGACGGATGGTCCGGCCCCGCGTGGACAGGATGTCCAGGGACAGGACCTCGGCCGGACGATCGGTGGCCTGCCGCAGCATGTGGATGCTGCGCTCGACCGCGTCGGGGGACAACTCGGCACCCGAGCCGACCAGCTCCATCAGCTCCTCGAAGAGGCGCACGACGACGCCGCTCTCCTCCGGACTGCCGGTGATGGTGATCTCGTTGCCCCGCACGTGGATATCGGCGCTGAAGGCGCCCTCGATGACCCGCAGCAGCTCGTCACCCGACCCGAGGAGGCTGACCATCGGCTGCCCCTCGGGGATGACTACCTTGGCCTGGGTCTTGCTGATTTGCTGTGACTCGGACATGGGCGGCCCTTGCGGCCCTGATCGCCTCCCTAGTTCCTTCTCACTCTAGCCGCTCAGCCGGGGGGCCAGGTGAGGCTACGGCCGCCGATCACGTGTGCGTGCACGTGGAAGACGGTCTGCCCGGCGCCGGGTCCGGTGTTGAACACGACGCGGTAGCCGGTCTCGGCCACGCCCTCCTGCACGGCGACCGCGTGGCAGGCCTTGAGCAGGTCGTCGGCCAGGCCGTCGTCGGCCGCCGCGAGCGCGGCGGCGTTCTCGTGATGGGCCTTGGGCACGACGAGGACGTGCGTGGGAGCCTGCGGGTTGATGTCGCGGAAGGCCAGCGCCCGACCGGACTCCAGGACGATGTCCGCCGGGACCTCCTTGGCCACGATCTTGCAGAAGAGGCAGTCACTCACGCGCGAAAGCCTAGCCGTTGCGTTAGTTGATGACTGCAAAGATCCCCCCAGCTAATGTGAGTGTGCGAGACTGCACCAGAAAACCCCCCTAGTGTCGGGCGAGGACACCGCTGGGCCATGCCCCCTCATGATTCGGAAGAACGTAAACCCCCCGGGGATGACGAGCGTCCTATCGATGTGACCACCGAGACCCTCGTGGCCGACAGGTCGTTGGGAACGGTGCCCGTCGGGTGGGATGCCGACATGGCCGTGACGGCGCTGTACAGCGCTCACTATCGGTCATTGGTGCGTCTCGCCGTGCTGCTGGTGCGTGACGTGGCCAGCGCGGAAGAGGTCGTTCAAGACGCGTTCGTCGCCATCCACGGCGCCTGGCGCAGGCTGAGGGACACCGACAAGGCACTGGCCTACCTTCGCCAATCGGTCGTGAACCGATCGCGTTCCGTGCTGCGGCACCGCGCGGTCGTCGAGAAGTACGCGCCCAAGGGCCTGCCGGACGCGCCGAGCGCGGAGAACGGCGCGATCGGTGAACTCGAGCGTTCGGCCGTCATCGAGGCGCTGCGCGGCTTACCGACCCGCCAGCGCGAGGCGCTGGTGCTGCGATACTACGGCGACCTTTCGGAGGCCGAGATCGCGCACGCGATGGGCATCAGCAAGGGCGCGGTGAAAAGTCACACGGCCCGCGGCATGGCCGCACTTCGGATGGCACTGGAGCAGTTCTCATGACCTTCCCGCCCGACGACGAGTACGGCGAGTTGCTCCGCCGTGCCCTGCGCGCGGAGGCGGACGCGGTCGTGCCGTCTCCCGATGGACTCGAGATCATCCGCACGCGGATCGACCAGCGCGGTCTGCGCGGCCTGCGGAACTTGCTGTGGTGGCGCGTCGGAGCCGCCGTCGCCGGGGCCGTGCTCGTGGCGGGCGTGGTCGTGGCGGTCGTCCCCGGCCTGCGCGACCAGGTGGCGCAGTCGACGGGAATCGCCCCCGCCGGCGACGAGCGCGAGGACAGGACGGACACCTCGTCGGTGAACCGGCCGCCCAACACGGCGCCCTCGCAGCCGGTCGTGATCGTGCCTGTCACACCGAGCCCGTCGCGTGGGCGGCCGAGCCCGTCCCCGACGCACAAGACGGGCACGACCACCAGGCCGTCGCCCTCGCCGTCCGACCCCTGTGTCACATCCACGACCCAGGCAGGCGTCGTCGAGCCCGACCCGGCCCTGCCGCCGTCGTGCTCGCCGACCCCGGTGACTCAGCCGCCCACGGCCGCGCCCACGGTCTCGGCCCGCCCCTCGACGGCTCCGCCCACGACGTCCGCCCCGTCGTCGTCGGCCCCGAGCCCGATGCCGACGGAGACGGCCACGCTCAACTCGGCGAGCGAGTCGCCCGCTTCCTGACCGGCCCGCCGCCGCGGGCCGCCGTCACCAGCGGCCGCAGCGCGACAGCAGGACGGCCGCCGCCACCACGCCCGCCGTCGAGGTGCGCAGCACCGTGGGCCCCAGCAGGGCCGGTACGGCTCCCGCCTCCCGGAACGCGGCGATCTCCTCCTCGGCGACGCCGCCCTCCGGGCCCACGATCATGACGATGTCGCCCGGCCGCTCCGGCAGCGGCAGGCGGCTCAGCGGCTCGGCGGCCTCCTCGTGCAGCACGACCGCGAGCGCCGCCGCGGAGGCGAGCGAGCGGACCTGCGCGGTCGTGGCCTGCTCGGTCACCTCGGGCAGGTGGAAGCGCCGGGCCTGCTTTGCCGCCTCGCGGGCCGTGGCACGCCAGCGGGCGAGGGACTTGGCGGCCCGGTCGCCCTTCCACTGCGTGACGCAGCGGGTGGCGGCCCAAGGGACGATCACGTCGACCCCGGCCTCGGTCATCATCTCGACCGCGAGCTCGCCCCGGTCGCCCTTCGGCAGACCCTGCACGACCACCAGCCTCGGCCGGGGCGGCGGCACCTCGAACCGGCGCAGCACCTCGGCGGTCAGCGAGTCCTTGCCCGCCGCCGTGACCGTGCACTCGGCCACCCGCCCCGCGCCGTCGGTCAGGTCGATCCGCTCCCCCGGGCGCAGGCGGCGGACGGCGGCGGCGTGCCGGCCCTCCGGCCCGTCCAGGACGATGGTGTCCGCCGTCCGGCCGGCCGCGTCCGACAGGAACACGGGAACACTCATGCTCAGCGGCCGTTGAAGGCGTCCCGCAGGCGGGAGAAGAAGCCCTGCTGACCCGGGGAGAACTTGCCGGGCGGCCGCTCCTCACCGCGCAGCTTCGCCAGCTCGCGCAGCAGTTCCTCCTGCTGCGGGTCGAGCTTGGCCGGCGTCTCGACGTTGACGTGGATCAGCAGGTCGCCCCTGCCGGTCTCGTTGAGCCGCTGGACGCCCTTGCCGTACAGCGGGATGACCTGGCCGCCCTGGGTGCCCGGCCGCACGTCGATGTCCTCGGGGCCGTCGAGGGTCTCGACCGTGATCGAGGTGCCGAGCGCGGCGGCGGTCATCGGGATGTGGACGGTGCAGTGCAGGTCGTCGCCGCGCCGCTCGAAGATCTGGTGCGGCCGCTCGACGATCTCCAGGAACAGGTCGCCGGGAGGCCCGCCGCCGGGACCGACCTCGCCCTCGCCGGCGAGCTGGATGTGCGTGCCGTCCTCGACGCCGGCCGGGATCCTGACCTTGATCGTGCGCCGGGTCCTGACCCGGCCCTCGCCCGAGCACTCCATGCAGGGATGCCGGATGACGCTGCCGAACCCGCCGCACTGGGGGCAGGGGCGTGAGGTCATGACCTGGCCGAGGAACGAGCGGGTCACCTGCGAGACCTCACCGCGTCCGTGGCACATGTCGCAGGTGTCGGGGTGGGTGCCCGCCGCCGCCCCGGAGCCCTGGCAGACGTCGCAGACGACGGCCGTGTCGACCATGATCTCGCGGGTCGTGCCGAACGCCGCCTCCGACAGGTCGAGTTCGACCCGGATCGTGGCGTTGCGGCCCCGGCGGGCACGCGAGCGGGGACCCCGCGCCGCGCCCGCCGAGCCGAAGAAGGCGTCCATGATGTCGCTGAACGGGAAGCCCGCGCCGAAGCCGCCGGCCCCGGCCCCCGCGCCGCCGCCGAACGGGTCGGCGCCCATGTCGTACATACGGCGCTTGCCCGTGTCGGACAGCACCTCGTACGCCTGGTTGATCTCCTTGAACCGCTCCTGGGTCTCCGGATCGGGGTTGACGTCCGGGTGCAGCTCACGGGCCAGGCGGCGGTACGCCTTCTTGATCTCTTCCTGGCTGGCGTCGCGCCGGACGCCAAGGGTCGCGTAGTAGTCGTTGGACACTTATGACCCCGCCAGGATCTGGCCGACGTACCGCGCCACCGCGCGTACCGCACCCATCGTCACCGGATAGTCCATTCGTGTCGGGCCCAGCACTCCGAGCCGGGCCAGTTCCCTGTCGCCCGAACCGTACCCGGCGGCCACGATAGAGGTGCCGCGCAACCCGCTGTAGGGGTTCTCGGATCCGATTCGGACGGTGATGTCGGACAGCCCGCCGGTCTCACCCAGCAGGCGGATGAGGACGACCTGTTCCTCCAGCGCCTCCAGCACGCCGCGCAGGCCGACGCTGAAATCCGCTGCGGCGAGGTTGGCCGTACCGGCGAAGGCGATTTTCTCCTCGTGCCGTTCCACGAGCGTCTCGAGCAGCACGGACAGGATCGTGGCCGCCGCGGGCCTGTCCTCCGGGGGCAGCCGCTCGGGCACCTCGGCCACGGTCTCGGGCACCTGGGACAGCCCGCACCCGTCCAGGCACGCGTTGAGCACGGCGCGCAGGTTGGCGATCCGGTCGTCGGCGATGGCCTCGGGCAGGTCGACCACCCGCTGCTCGACCCGTCCCGTGTTGGTGATCAGCACCAGCATGACCCGCCGTTCGGCGATCGGGACGATCTCCACGTGCCGGACCGACGACCTCGTCAGCGAGGGGTACTGGACCACCGCGACCTGCCGGGTGAGCTGCGCGAGCAGCCGCACCGTGCGCATGACGATCTCGTCGAGGTCCACCGCCCCCGCGAGGAAGGTCTCGATGGCCCTGCGCTCGGCGCCCGACAGCGGCTTGATCTGCGACAGCCGGTCGACGAACAGGCGGTAGCCCTTGTCGGTGGGCACCCTGCCGGCGCTGGTGTGGGGCTGGGTGATGTACCCCTGCTCCTCCAATGCCGCCATGTCGTTGCGGATCGTCGCGGGGGAGACGCCGAGGTTGTGCCTGTCCGCCAGGGCCTTGGACCCCACCGGCTCGTTGGTGGACACGTAGTCCTCGACGATGGCGCGCAGAACGGCGAGCTTGCGGTCGTCGAGCAATGTGTCACCTCCCTGTGCCTGGAAACACCGACTCTGGCACTCTGTGTTCCCGAGTGCCAAGTGTACGGCTACCACCCCACGTGGTGCGATAACGCAGGGGGCACCAAGACGACGCAGGGCACCAGGACAAGTGGGCTGCAAATCGACGGCAAGTCGCATGGTGGACTCTTCATCTCATGTACGAGAATCAGAACCCCGCTCCGGCCGACGTCACCATGCGGGTCCCCCGCCCCGCGACCGCCGTGCCGCCCGGCGCGACCCTGCGGATGCCCAACCCCGTTCCCCCGCCGTACGGCGGCTCCCGGCCGATCCGGCCCCGCCTGCTGTGGGTCTTCCTCTCCTGGGCGCTCTTCCTCGTCCTGCTGGTGGCCGGGGTCGGCGGGTTCGCCGGCGGACTGTTCTCCACGATCGGCGACATCGCGCCCACCACGACCTTCTCCGGCGGGCAGTCGGTGAGCGTCGCGCTCGACCCCGCGGACAAGCCCGCCATCTACGCGGCGGTCGACCAGCCCACCGACGTCAGCTGCCGGCTCGGCGACGGCACCGACCCGCAAGTGCGGCTGACCCGGCCGGCCACCTCCCAGACCGTCGCGCTGAACGGCACCACCTGGGAGCTGCTGTTCGAGGCCGGCGTCCCGCAGGCGGGCACGTACCAGCTCGCCTGCGACGGCGACGGGGTGAGGTTCGGCGTCGGCAAGCAGCTCACCGGGGACATCGGCAAACTGGTGGGCGGTGCGCTCGCGCTGCTCGCGCTCCCCGTCGTCGGCTTCCTGGCCGCGGTGATCGTGACGATCGTCGTGCTGGTGCGCCGTTCCGGGGCCCGCCGTCGCATGGCGTGATTTGCTAGCGTTCCCCGCATGTACGGGCGGGACGTGCTTTCCGGAGACTGGCGGCGGCCACGGCGGGGGCGGATCCCCGAGATCCCGGCCGAGCCCGACCTCGTGGTCGAGGACGCCGAGGGCCGCTTCTGCGGCGCCGTGGTGGCCTGCGACAAGGAGGCGGTGACGCTAGAGGACCGGTTCGGCCGTCGGCGGGTGTTCCCGCTGACCCCCGCCGGGTTCCTCCTCGACGGCGAACCGGTCACCCTGGTGCGCCCCCAGGCGGGCCCGAAGGGGCCGCTGCGGAGCGCCTCGGGGTCGATCGCGGTCGAGGGCCTGCGCGCGCAGGTCGCCAGGGAGAGCCGCATCTACGTCGAGGGCGTCCACGACGCCGCCCTGGTCGAGAAGATCTGGGGACACGACCTGCGGGTGGAGGGCGTCGTCGTCGAATACCTGGAGGGCGTCGACGACCTCCCCGCAATCGTCGAGGAGTTCTCCCCCGAGCCGGGCCGGCGGCTGGGCGTGCTCGTGGACCATCTGGTGCACGGCTCGAAGGAGAGCCGCATCGCCGCCCGGGTGTCCGGGGACGACGTGCTCGTCGTCGGACACCCGTTCGTGGACATCTGGCAGGCGGTCAAGCCGCTGGCGCTCGGCATCCCCGCCTGGCCGGACGTGCCGCGCGGCGTGCCCTGGAAGGAGGGGGTGATCGCGGCCCTCGGCTGGCGGATGGACCCCCAGGAGGCGTGGCGGCACATCCTGGGCCGGGTCACGACCTACGCCGACCTGGAGCCCGAGCTGCTCGGCCGCGTGGAAGAACTGATCGACTTCGTCACGATCCCCTCGTCGTGATCTCGCAGCCCTCCGGACGGACGGCTCCTGTCCGGCGACGGCGTACGTGGTGATCTCGCAGGCGCGGCGCTTCAGGGGACCAGATCGCGGATCACGGCGTCGGCGAGCAGCCTGCCGCGCAGCGTGAGCACGGCCTGGCCCGCCTTGAACGCCTCGACCTCCAGCAGCCCGTCCGCCAGGGCCCGCGCGCACGCCGTACGCGCCTCGGGGGCGATGTCCGCGAGCGGCAGGCCCGAGACGAGGCGCAGCTCCAGCATGACCCGTTCGACGGCCCTGTCCTCCGCCGAAAGCACCTCGCGGGCGTGCGCGGGCGAGGTCCCCGCCGCCAGGCGTGCGGCGTACGCCGCGGGGTGCTTGACGTTCCACCAGCGGGTGCCGCCGACGTGGCTGTGCGCGCCCGGCCCGGCCCCCCACCAGTCCCCGCCGGTCCAGTAGAGCAGGTTGTGCCGGCAGCGGGCCTCGTCGCCCGCCGCCCAGTTGGAGACCTCGTACCAGCTCAGGCCTGCGGCCGTCAGCATCTCCTCGGCGATCAGGTAGCGGTCGGCCGCCACGTCGTCGTCCGGCATCGGCAGCTCGCCGCGCCGGATGCGGGCGGCGAGCCGGGTGCCGTCCTCGACGATCAGGGAGTACGCCGAGACGTGGTCGGGCCCGGCGGCCAGCGCGGCCTCCAGCGAGGCCCGCCAGTCGTCGTCGCTCTCCCCCGGCGTGCCGTAGATGAGGTCGAGGTTGACGTGCTCGAACCCGGCCTCGCGGGCCTCCCGTACGGCCTCGGCGGGGCGGCCGGGGGTGTGCCGCCGGTCGAGGACGGCGAGGACGTGCTCGCCCGCGCTCTGCATGCCGAAGCTCACCCGGGTGAACCCGCCCGCCCGCAGCTCCTTCAGGTAGGTCTGGTCCACGGACTCGGGGTTGGCCTCGGTCGTCACCTCGGCGCCGGGCCGCAGGCCGAACTCCGCACCGATCGCGTCGAGGATCCGTACGAGATCGGCGGCGGGCAGCAGCGTCGGCGTGCCGCCGCCGAAGAACACGGTCTCCACGGCCGGTGCGGCGTCCCCCAGCACGCGCCGGGCCAGCCGTATCTCCTCGACCGCGGTGGCGGCGTAGTCGCGCTGCGCGGCGCCGGGGCCCAGCTCCGCCGCCGTGTAGGTGTTGAAGTCGCAGTAGCCGCAGCGTGTCGCGCAGAACGGCACGTGCACGTAGAAGCCGAACGGACGGGAGCCGAGCCCGTCCAGGGCCCCGGACGGCAGCTCGCCGCTCTGGGGGACGGGATCGCCGTCGGGAAGCACAGAAGGCACGCTCTCCAGTCTGCCGCCACTCACGCCCTGCCCTCGACGCCCCCGATCACCGGAGCTCGGACTGGGCCCCATCGGGGAATTGCCGCCCTATTCGCCTTTGCCGCACTCGCCCAAATATCACGTCATTTGTCGTGACCGATCAGTCTAACGCGCGCCTGCCCGGCCGCCGCGTAACGCCATGACAAATCACCGCCTCAAAGACACCAGCCACCGTGCACGCCCGATAGCGGAACACCCGGCTATTCCCGGAGCACCCGGGGAAGCGTTTCGATCTTTCCCGGGAAAAAATCCAGGCTGCGCCAGCGGCTTTTATCGGCCGCCAGGGAGGGGATCAACCGGCCCGAGCGCGCCGATCTCTGATTCCGGTCTCATCGACGGCCGGAGCCGCAGTGCGGGCACCGATCGCGACGGCGGCTTCAGGGCGCGGGTTATCGGGGGTAATCATGTGTGACAGCGACCGGGCGAACGGCGAGGCGAGCGAGCTGACGCGACGCCGGTTCATCCAGTTCTCCGGCCTGGCGGGAACCGGCGTACTCGCGGGTGCGGGCGTTCTCGCCGGTGCCCGGCACGCACTGGCCGCGCCTTCGTCGGGCCTCGCCAAAGGGCCTGATCCCAAGGAATGCGGCAAGACCACCGACCGACTCTCTCTGGCGGCGCAGCCAGAAATGTCACAGCAACAACACCTGCCTGCAGAACCATGCCGACCATGTGGTGATGGGCGGCGCCAAGAGCAAGAAGAAGTACGTCAACTACATTCTCGTCCCCACCGAGCGGATCAGCGGTATCGCGTGTTCCTGGATCTGCGGCAGCAGCGCGCCGAATCACTGGAGGGCCGCGGACTTCTATGCCACCCAGCCTCCGCCAAGGCTCAGGCGATCATGCAGTACCAAACGCTGATCGTGATACCTCGGCCCGCCGGCGGCTACTACATCGTCAACAGCGAGAAGGGCGTGAGGGACCCGAACAACCCCAAACTGGTGGGAGCCGATACCTGCGACCCGCTGCTTCTCATGCACCCTTGAGCCGGCCCGCTCGCCCGGCAGCGCCCGGACGAGTGCGGATGACGCCGTCGCGGCGCGGTCGCGCCGCGCGGCTCCCGGTCCGCCGTCCCTGGGCGCTGCCATTGACGCCCTGATCACCGGGGTCTACGATCGCGACAATTTACAGGAAACTTTCCTATAAAAAGCGCTCGGAGGCCGGCGTGCACATGAGAAGGACCCTCGCAGTGGCGGTCGCCGCCACCCTGGCGGCCGGACTCGCGCCGTCAGCGGCCCAGGCCACCACCGGCGGCGAGGACCGCTACAAGCGGGTGGCCTACTTCATCCAATGGGGCATCTATGGGCGGAACTTCCACGTGAAGGATGTGGACGCCAGTGGTGCGGCCGGGAAGCTGACCCACCTCAACTACGCCTTCGGGTTCGTCGGCCCGGAGGGCACCTGCTACTCGGCCGACCCCTGGGCCGACTGGCAGCGTCCCGTGCCCGCCGAGCAGAGCGTCGACGGTGTCGCCGACACCGACGACCAGCCGCTCAAGGGCAACCTCGGCCAGCTCAAGAAGCTCAAGGCCCGCCACCCCGGCCTGAAGGTCCTCATCTCCCTCGGCGGCTGGACCGGCTCGAAGTACTTCTCCGACGCCGTCCTCACCCCCGAATCCCGCGCCACGCTCGCCGCCTCCTGCGTCGGACTGTGGCTCAAGGGCGACCTGCCCGGCCTGCCCCCCGGCACCGCCGCCGGCGTCTTCGACGGCATCGACCTCGACTGGGAGTGGCCCGGCTCGGCCGGCAACGACGGCAACGTCATCCGCCCCGAGGACAAGCAGAACTTCACCCTGTTCCTGGCCGAACTGCGCCGACAGATGAAGGCGCACGACCGGCGGGCCGAACTGACCGCATTCCTCCCCGCCGCCGCCGCCAAGATCGACGCCGGCTTCGAGGTCCGCAAGGTGTTCGACCAGCTCGACTTCGCGACCGTTCAGGGCTACGACCTGCACGGAACCTGGGAGAACCGCACCGGCCACCAGGCCAACCTGCTCACCGACCGCCGCGACCCCAACGAGGTGAAGTTCAGCGTCGACCAGACCGTACGCGACTACACCGGACGCGGCGCCCCCGCACGGAAGATCGTCATCGGCGTCCCCGCCTACGGCCAGGGCTGGACCGGCGTGACCTCCCGCGGCAACGGCCTGTACGCCACCGCCACCGGCCCCGCCCCCGGCACCTGGGCCGCCGGCAACGAGGACTACAAGAACCTCGTCAACAAGCCCGGCAAGCGCTACCGCGACCTGCTCACCGGCACCCTGTGGCTCTACGACGGCAACGAGTTCTGGTCCTACGACGACCCCGCCGTCATGCTGGAGAAGGCCGCCTACATCCGGCTCAAGGGCCTCGGCGGCTCCATGCTCTGGTCCATCGACCAGGACGACGCCAAGGCCTCCCTCACCACCGCCCTCTACTCCGTCCTGCGCTGACACCCCGCCCCGGGAGGGGACCGGTACTTCCCCTCCCTGGGCGCCGCAAAGGGCTCTTTCGATGGCAGGGCGTACGAGAGGACTGGACTAGAAGCATTGGGTCAACGAGCTCCAGCGCCGCGTGCTGCGCCAGCACCTGCCGAGCGCGCGGGCGATCGGCGCATCCCGGTGTCCGCCTGCTCGGCTGCCGTGCCTCCCCGGCGGAATAACCCGGTGTGCGAGCACTCCAGGCCGGAAGGCTGCGGGGGGCGACATGCCGACGATAACTGCCAAGTCGGGCAGACGATCTGCGTTGACTGCTGCGACTACCGGGGCGCGGTCCTGTGGAACGCCCAGGCGGGCGAGCTGTGGCGGCGCTTCACCCAGGCACTACCGGCGACCTTCGCCCGGTACCTGGGCATCTCGCGGGCCGAACTATCAGGCGCGGGGCCTGGTCCACTTGCACGGCGTGATCCGCCTCGACGGACCGGACGGTCCGTCCGCCGGACTGGGTAATTGTGCCCGTGCCTCAAGAGGCGGTTCGGGACCTCTGGGTTAGAGGCTGGCCCCACCTGGGCGATCAGTCCCGGTTCGTCGCGGCACTCAGAGAGTGAGCGCGACCGCGCTACACCTTCCTCGCCCCGATAGCTGCCAGCATCGGTGAGCCAATAACGTACACCGCAACCCGCCATCCAAGCCCCACGAACGGCATCAACGGCCACCAAGGCCTCGAACAATCAGGCAGCAGGGGCGCGGAAGGAGGTTTGCTAGGGGACGAGCAGGTTGATAGCTACACCGATGGGGATTGATAGACGAAGACCACCAAGAAGGCGACTATGCGACCCGTCGCGCGGAGAAATCTAGGTCGCTCGTCACCCTGAAAGGCAACCATAGAATCATTGGAGCACGGCGAACGTCGGCAGCCAAGAGGTTGATCGAGTCGCACTGCAACGGGTCTTGCAAAGGCCTCCCTCACTACCGCCCTCTACTCCATCCTGCGCTGACCGGCGTGCGGCAGGGGTCCGACGGGCGGGCCCCCTGCCGTGGTCGGGAGCCCCTCACGCGAAATACGGGGGTATGCCTTACCGCGGCAGCCCCATCGAAACGACATGATCTTCATCATGAGGACGACGATGATGGCGGGCGGCCTCCTGGCCGCCGCGGCGTTGCTGGCCGGATGCGGGTTGCAGGACATCACACGGGCAGCCAACCACGCGACCCTCGATTACGAGGTGAAGGAGAAGGTGGCCAGGCTGGTCGTGGTGGGCGGCGCGGGTGACATCGTGGTCAGCGAAGCGTCCGGCGACGTCGTCACGGTGAAGGAGACTCTCCGCTGGTCCTCGGGTAAGCCCATCACAGAGCACAAGGTGGATGGCGATGCCCTTGTGATGACGTACGACTGTCCGCAGGCCATGGACAACTGCTCGGTGGACTACGACGTCTACGTGCCCAAGGGCATGCGGGCAGAGGTGGAAACCGGTTCCGGCGACATCCACCTCAAAGCTTTGAGTAATCCGATCAAGGCCAGGGTGGGATCCGGAGACCTGGAGGGAGCCGGGTTGACGGGCACGCTTCTCAAGGTCGAGGCCGGCTCGGGTGACACCACGGTGAAGTACGCAGCCGCTCCCGGCAGCATCGACGTCGTCACCGGCTCGGGAGACGCGAAGATCACGCTTCCCGGCGGGCCCTACGACGTGGACGCCACGGCGGACTCGGGAGACGTGACGGTATCGGTGACCACCGATCGGAACTCGCCGCACAAAATTGTGGCGCGCGCCGATTCCGGCAACGTCAGTTTTCTGCCCGCATAGCACCCACTGAGCCGAACGACGGGATGTCCCGCTCGGCCCGCCAGCCGCCGGCGGGCGCGTCGAGGCGGAGGGACGTCGTAGCACCGCCCACCCGGGGAGCCGGACAGGAGGCCACGGTAGATCACTCCACGGCCGGGACCGAGGGCCGCGGGCACTTCGTGATCAGGACGCGACGACGCCGGTGCGGTTGCCGAGGACACGCTCGGCGGCCTGGTCCCATCTCTCGCTGCGGCCGGGGACGGCGAGGACCCGCCGCATCAGGTCCCTGTCGCCGTGGTAGGCCCGGAACGCCTCGGCGATCGTCACGCCGTCCGAGGGCCGGTCGAGCACCTCGATCTCGTCGCCCGCGCCGAGCTCGCCCCGCTCGACCACCCGGAGGTACGCGCCGGGGCGGCCGGCCTCGGTGAAGCGCTTCACCCAGCCGCGCTCGCCCAGCCAGTTGCGGAACACCACGCACGGAATGCGGGGGTAGGTGACCTGCAGGACGGCCGTGCCGACCCGCCACCGCTCGCCGAGGAGCGCGCCGCTCACGTCGGCCCCGGACGTCGTCAGGTTCTCCCCGAACCGGCCGTCACGCAGGTCCCGGCCCATGCGGGGCTCCCACCAGTCGTAGTCCTCCCGCGCGTAGGCGTACACCGCCTGGTCGGGGTGACCGTGGTGGGCCACGTCGGCGCGCTCGTCGCCCTCCAAGCCGTTGTCGCGTACGGCGACGCGGCCCTCGGCCCTCCGCTTGTCGATGGCGGTGCGCCGGAGTTCTCCGGCCCACTCGGCGTCGACGGCCCTGCCCACGTTCACAGAGAGGATGTGCATGACCAAACGTTAACGGATGGTCATGTTTCCCCGCGATCCTATTAAGTTGTGGTCAATTCGGACAGAGTTACTTCTTGTTCTTGTCCGGCGCCTCGGAGGAGAGGGCGGCGACGAAGGCCTCCTGCGGGACCTCCACCCGGCCGACCATCTTCATCCGCTTCTTGCCTTCCTTCTGCTTCTCCAGCAGCTTGCGCTTACGGCTGATGTCACCGCCGTAGCACTTGGCGAGGACGTCCTTGCGGATGGCGCGGATGTTCTCACGAGCGATGACACGGGCGCCGATCGCGGCCTGGATGGGCACCTCGAACTGCTGCCTCGGGATGAGCTCCTTGAGCTTCTTGGCCATCTCCACCCCGTAGGCGTACGCCTTGTCGCGGTGGACGATCGCGCTGAACGCGTCCACGGTCTCGCCCTGCAGCAGGATGTCCACCTTGACCAGGTCGGCCTCCTGCTCCCCGGACGGCTCGTAGTCGAGCGAGGCGTACCCGCGGGTCTTGGACTTGAGCTGGTCGAAGAAGTCGAAGATGATCTCGCCGAGCGGGAGCGTGTAGCGGATCTCGACCCGGTCCTCCGAGAGGTAGTCCATGCCCTGGAGCTGCCCGCGGCGGCCCTGGCACAGCTCCATGATCGCGCCGATGAACTCGGACGGAGCGAGCACCGTGGCCTTCACCACCGGCTCGAAGATCTGACCGATCTTGCCGGCCGGGAACTCCGAGGGGTTGGTGACGACGTGCTCGTTGCCGTCCTCCATGATCACCCGGTAGATGACGTTGGGCGAGGTCGAGATCAGCGACAGGTTGAACTCGCGCTCCAGCCGCTCACGGACGATCTCCATGTGCAGCAGGCCGAGGAAGCCGCAGCGGAAGCCGAAACCGAGGGCCGCGGAGGTCTCCGGCTCGTACACGAGCGCGGCGTCGTTCAGCCGCAGCTTGTCGAGGGCCTCGCGCAGCTCGGGGTAGTCGTCGCCGTCGATCGGATAGAGCCCCGAGTAGACCATCGGCTTCGGATGCTCGTAGCCGCCCAGCGCCTCCGCGGCCGGCTTGAGGGCGTTGGTGACCGTGTCGCCGACCCGCGACTGGCGCACGTCCTTCACGCCGGTGATCAGATAGCCCACCTCGCCGACGCCGAGGCCTCGGTCGGACGGCATGGGCTCCGGCGAGATGACGCCGATCTCCAGCAGTTCGTGCTGCGCGACCGTCGACATCATCAGCACGCGCTCGCGCTTGGACAGGTGCCCGTCCACGACCCTGACGTACGTCACGACGCCCCGGTAGGTGTCGTACACGGAGTCGAAGATCAGCGCCCGGGCGGGGACGTCGGCGTTGCCGACGGGCGCCGGGATGTGCTCCACCACATGGTCGAGCAGCTCCTTGACGCCGACGCCGGTCTTGCCGGACACGCGCATCACGTCGCCGGGGTCGCAGCCGATCAGGCCCGCGATCTCCTCGGCGTACTTGTCCGGCTGCGCGGCGGGCAGGTCGATCTTGTTGAGCACCGGGATGATGTGGAGGTCGGCGTTCATGGCCAGGTAGAGGTTGGCCAGCGTCTGCGCCTCGATGCCCTGGGCGGCGTCCACGAGCAGGATCGCGCCCTCGCACGCCTCGAGCGACCGGGACACCTCATAGGTGAAGTCCACGTGGCCCGGCGTGTCGATCATGTTGAGGACGTGGCCGTTCCAGGGAAGCCGCACGGCCTGCGACTTGATGGTGATGCCGCGTTCCCGCTCGATGTCCATGCGGTCGAGATACTGCGCACGCATCGACCTGTCGTCCACCACGCCGGTGATCTGCAGCATGCGGTCGGCGAGGGTCGACTTGCCATGGTCGATGTGCGCGATGATGCAGAAGTTGCGGATCAACGCGGGGTCGGTATGGCCAGGCTGAGTGCGCACCGGGGTCCGTTTCGACAAGTTGGGTGACTGCTGGTCGATCGGGCCGCCCTCGTCTCGCACGGCGAGCCCTCCCGAGGCTGGCGGACCAGCCACCCTCCATGGTGGCATGTCCGGATGCTTGCCTTGACCACCAGACGAGTTCTGCGAATAACCGCCGTCGTCGTGGCCGTTCCGCTCGTGCTCGGGCTGGCCGGCGCCGCCGCGCTGCGCCTTCAGTTCGCCGGAACGCCCGCCGGCTGGGCCAGGACGACCGGCCACGACGCGCTGTGGATGGGCCACGCGTGGGTGGACGGCCGCCGCACCGAGGCCGACGTGCGGGCCCTCGCCGTACGGCTGCGCGCGAGCGGGATCAGGGATGTGTACGTCCACAGCGGGCCGTTCGACTACGACGGGACCTTGCCCCCCGATCGCTACTCCAATGCCAGAAATTTCCTGAAATGGTGGCGGACGAATGTGCCCGGAGTCCGGGTGTCGGCCTGGCTCGGCCAGACGGTCAACGACAACGGCAAGCCCCACCTGAGCCTGGCCGACACGGCGACCCGGGCCCGGGTCGTGGCGGGCGCCCGGGACCTGGTCGGCGTCGGGTTCGACGGGATCCACTACGACTTCGAACCGGTCGTCGACGGGGACGGGCCGTTCCTCAGCGTGCTGCGGGAGACGCGGGCGGCCATCGGCGCCCGGCCGCTGTCGGTCGCCACGCAGCAGATCGAGCCGCTGCCCGGACTGCGCGCCCCCACCGCCCTGGTCATCGGCCACGACAAGTACTGGACGCCGGACTACTTCCGCCAGGTGGTGGGCCTCACCGACCAAGTGGCGATCATGACGTACGACTCCTGGACACCGCTGAACTCCCTCTACGGCGGCTACGTCGCACGGCAGACCGCGCTCGCCCTCGACCTGGTGCCCGAGGACAAGACCCTGCTCATCGGGGCTCCGGCGTACCACGACCACGGCGTCTGGTACGGCGACTGGGCCGAGAGCGTCCAGGCCGCGGCCGACGGCGCGCGGCTCGCGCTCAGCGAGCACGGTCCGCGCACCGAGTTCGGCCTTGCCCTGTACGTCGACTTCGCGGCCACGGAGCAGGACTGGAAGGAGTACGAGAGCGCCTGGGTGCGCGGCGGCCCCGGTGGGTCGGTGGAGTCGGCGGGCGGGCGGGCCGATGTGCGGACCGCGGCGGCCGCGCCGCGATAGCATGAGCGGGGGCGGTCCTGTCGTCGTGAATTTGAGCGGCGGCCCGGACTGTTGGTATCCTGTCCAACTGCGTGTGGCGCGCCCTCTCACGAGCCCGCGCGCCCCATCCGACCAAGACTTAACACTGAGGCTTTCTTCGTGGCGAACATCAAGTCCCAGATCAAGCGCAACCGGCAGAACGAGAAGCGCCGGCTGCGTAACAAGGCCGTCAAGTCGTCCCTGAAGACCGCGGTCCGCAAGTTCCGCGAGGCCGCCGACCAGGGCAACGTCGACGACGCCCTCGTCGCGCTCAAGGCCGCGTCCCGGCAGCTCGACAAGGCCGTCAGCAAGGGCGTCATTCACAAGAACCAGGCCGCCAACCGGAAGTCGGCGATCGCCAAGCGCGCCGCCACCCTGCAGGCCGCCAAGTAACTCACGCGTGGCGCACGCCGCATCTCCTCTCACGGGAGATGCGGCGTTTTCGCGTGTCCGCCGTCGTCATGGCCGCGTCACCGGTCAGACCGGCACCGGCGTGGCCTTCTCCGTCGTACGCCGCCTGACCTCGGGCAGGGCGAGCACCGCCAGGTTGACCGCGGCCACCAGAGCCGCCGACACGAGCAGCGGAACCGCGGCTCCCGCCCAGGCGGCGAGCGGCGCGGCGGCGGCGAGCCCGACCGGCCGC
>NZ_JBFAOO010000132.1:0-20013 GCF_040675265.1 Microbispora sp. NPDC049633 | reverse complement strand
CGTCGCCGACCACCAGCACGCCGCGCCGGGTCGGCGGGATGTGCAGGGCGGCCGAGGGCGGCGCGACCCGCGCCCTCATCCACGCGCCCGAGGCGTCGCCGTCGAGGGGCTCGCACCAGCTCGCGTCGCCGTCGGGGATCAGCGGCTCACGGAAGGCCACGTTGAGGTGGACGGGACCGGGGTCCGGCGGCCCTGCGGCGCGCTGGCAGGCCCGGCACACCAGGGAGCGCCAGTAGGCCACCTGGCCGGGCCGCTCCTCCGGCACGCCGACCTCGGCGAACCAGCGCACGGCCGAGCCGTACAGCTTGACCTGGTCGATCGTCTGGTTGGCGCCGGTGCCGCGCAGTTCGGGCGGCCGGTCGGCGGTCAGCAGGAGCAGCGGCACCCCCGACTCCGACGCCTCGATCACGGCGGGGTGGAAGTTGGCCGCGGCCGTGCCGGAGGTGCAGATCAGGGCCACCGGCCGCTCGGACCTCTTGGCCAGGCCGAGCGCGAGGTACGAGGCCGAGCGCTCGTCGACGCGCACGTGCAGCCGCAGCCGCGACTCACCGTGCGCGGCGAGCGCCAGCGGCGCGGACCGGGAGCCGGGGGCGAGCACCACGTCGGTGACCCCGCAGCGCACCAGTTCGTCGATCAGGACGGTCGAGAGAGCGGTCGCCGGGTTCACCGCCGCGCCTCCAGAACGCCCAGATCTAGAACGCCCAGACCGGCCCGGTTTGTGTCCACCCGCCCGTCTCCTCCCGTTCCCGCAGCCGCAAGCGTACGGCAAAACGGAGAGGCCGCCGTCATCCCGCGGCCTCTCCCGGAGCCCGTCAGGGCCGGCGGGGGTACTTCGAGAAGTCCGGCTTGCGCTTCTCCTTGAACGCGTCGCGGCCCTCCTGGGCCTCCTCGCTCATGTAGTAGAGCAGCGTCGCGTCGCCGGCGAACTGCTGCATGCCGGCCGCGCCGTCGGTCACCGCGTTGAGCGCGCCCTTCAGCATGCGCAGCGCGAGGGGCGACTTCTCCAGCAGCTCGCGGGCCCACTGGACGGTCTCCTCCTCCAGGCGCTCCAGCGGCACGACGGCGTTGACCAGGCCCCACTGGAGCGCGGTCTGGGCGTCGTACTGACGGCACAGGTACCAGATCTCGCGGGCCCGCTTGAGACCCACGGTCTCGGCGAGCAGCCAGGAGCCGTACCCGCCGTCGAACGAGCCCACCTTGGGACCGGTCTGGCCGAACTTCGCGTTGTCGGCGGCGATCGTCAGGTCGCAGCAGACGTGCAGCACGTGGCCGCCGCCGATCGCGTAGCCCGCCACCATCGCGATGACCGGCTTGGGGCAGCGGCGGATCTGCACCTGCAGGTCCAGGACGTTGAGCCGGCCGATGCCGTGGGTCTTGTCGTCCACGTAGCCGTCGTCGCCGCGGATCTTCTGGTCGCCACCGGAGCAGAACGCCTTGTCCCCGGCGCCGGTGAAGATGATCACACCGACCTCGGTGTCCTCCTGGGCCCGGTCGAAGGCCGCGCGGAGCTCGAACAACGTCGTGGGGCGGAAGGCGTTGTGCCGCTCGGGGCGGTTGATCGTGATCTTCGCCATCCCCTCGGCGGTCTCGTAGATGATGTCCTCGTACTCGCCCGACCGCTTCCAGTCGACCCCGCTCGTCACACCCGCTCCTTCGTCAACACCAACCAGGCGCCGTCACCTGCCAGGCGGCGGCGTGCGGCCACCGCGCCGGGACTAACCTTACGACCGTGCTCAGCCCTCCCGGACACCGCCCAGGACAGCGACCCGTGCACGCCCTCGTCCTGCCTCCGGGGCCCGCCCTGTCGGAGGCCGTAC
Source organism: Microbispora sp. NPDC049633 (assembly GCF_040675265.1). Lineage (NCBI taxonomy): Bacteria > Bacillati > Actinomycetota > Actinomycetes > Streptosporangiales > Streptosporangiaceae > Microbispora > Microbispora sp. NPDC049633. The sequence goes on along the minus strand of NZ_JBFAOO010000132.1, from coordinate 18,196 downwards.
AGCAGGCCCTGACCGGCGACGGGCCCGCCGTGCTGCCGCTGTCCCCGGATCTGCCCCGGCCCGCGCTGGAGGCGACGCTCGCCGCGCTGCGGCCCACCCACGTCGTCACCGCCGACGGCGTGCGGCGCGAGCCGGACGGGGAGCCGTCCGACGCGGCGCTGATCATCGCGACCTCCGGCTCCACCGGCGCCCCCAAGGGCGTGGAACTGACGGCAGGGGCGCTACTCGCCTCGGCCCGGGCCTCGCTGTCCAGGCTCGGCGCCCGCGAGGGCGACCGCTGGCTGTGCTGCCTGCCGCCGTCGCACATCTCCGGCGCGCAGGTGCTCATCCGGTCGCTGTTGTCCGGCACCGAGCCGATCATCCATCCCCGCTTCTCCCCCGGCGAGGTCATCGCGAGCCGGGCCGACTACGTCTCGCTGGTCCCCACCCAGGTGCGGCGCGTGCTCGACGCGGGCGCGGACCTCACGGCCTTCCCCGTGATCCTGCTCGGCGGGGCCGCCGCTCCCGCCGGCCTGCTCGCCGAGGCCCGCGACGCCGGCCTCCGGGTCGTCACCTCGTACGGCATGAGCGAGACGAGCGGCGGCTGCGTGTACGACGGCGTGCCGCTGGACGGCGTCGAGGTCAAGATCGGCGGCGACGGACGGGTGCGGATCTCGGGCTCGGTGCTGTTCTCGGGCTACCGGCTGCGCGAGGACCACCCCTTCGAGGGCGGCTGGTTCGTCACCTCCGACCTCGGCCGGATGGAGAACGGGCGGCTCACCGTGCTCGGCCGGGCGGACGACGTGATCAACACCGGCGGCCGGAAGGTCGTGTCCGGCGCGGTCGCCGAGGTCCTGGCCGGGCACCCGGCCGTACGCGACGTCGTGGTGGTGGGCAGGCCCGACCCCGAGTGGGGTGAGATCGTGGTCGCCGTCGTGGTCGCGGAGGACGCCCGTGAGGTCACGCTCGACGAGCTGAGGAGCTTCGCCAAGGAGCGGCTGCCCGCCTACGCCGCGCCGCGCGCCGTCGAGCTGGTATCCCAGATCCCGCTCCTGCCGAACGGCAAACCCGATATGGTCGAACTCAAGAACCGGAACCGCGGATGACCTTCGTGCGTCTGTAAGAGCGGGGGAAGGGGACGCCACATGCAACCGATCCGCCTCACGCCGGCGCACAAGATGATGGCCTCCGCCGTGCTCGTCGGCGTCGTCATCGTGGGCGGAGCGTCGGTCACCGCGGCCGCGTTCTCCGGGCGCCTGGACGACGTCGCGAAGGCGGGCGACGCCCCCGCCGCCAAGCTTGGCCCGGCGGATCGCGGCCACGGGGGATCGAGCGAGATCCTCCCGGCCGACTCCGGCCGCGGCGGCTTCACCGGGTCCAGGTCCACTCCCGGCGCCGACCCGGACGTGGTGTCCGAGGCGCTCACGGACGACCCGGACGGGGTCTCCGGCTACTGGACCCCGGAGCGCATGGAGGACGCCGATCCCATGCCGATGCCCGAGGTCAGCGTCACCATCATCCCCGACTGACAGCACCTGCCGGCCGGGCCGCCCGGCCGGGTCCACCGCCCTCCCCCGCGGGGTGAGGGAACAAACCAGGCGCGAGAGCGTTATTGATACTGGTGCGCTGAGCCGCCGGACGCCGCGCCCCGATCGCAAGCATTCGAAACCATGAACTCCGCAAGGAGGAGGTGTCCTCATGCCCCGGACCGCCGTGGCGGCCTCGCCCGAGCGCGAGGTGACCCCGACGACGCTCGACCTGCTGCTGGAGCGAGGCCGTGCGCAGGGTCGCCTTTCCCTGTCGGAGCTGCGCGAGGCCTTCGCCAAGGCCGGCGTCAGCCCCGCCGAGGGCCGCTCGATCCTGCGCGAGCTGACCGAGGCGGGCGTGAACCTGGCCGCCGACACCCTCACGGACAACGGCAAGGCTCCCGCCAGGAAGTCCCGCCGGGCCGCCCAGGCCGAGGCCGCCAAGAAGAGCGCGCCGGTTGCCAAGAGCGCCGCGAAGAAGACGGCCAAGGCCGCCGACGAGGAGCCGTACGACGAGGAGCTCCAGGTCGACGAGGCCGAGGAGAGCGGGACGCTCGACCTCGACGACACCTCGTCGGTCATGGGCGACTCGGTGCACACCTACCTGAAGTCCATCGGCCGCCGCACCCTGCTCACCGCCGCCCAGGAGGTGGAGCTGGCCAAGCGCATCGAGGCCGGGCTGTACGCCGAGTACAAGCTCGAGACCGCTGTGGAGAACGGCGAGCGCCTCGCGCCGGGCGTCCGCGAGGACCTGGAGTGGGTCATCGAGGACGGCAGGCGGGCCAAGGACCACATGCTGGAGGCCAACCTCCGCCTGGTCGTGTCGGTGGCCAAGAAGTACACCGACCGCGGCATGGCCCTGCTCGACGTCGTGCAGGAGGGCAACCTCGGCCTGATCCGCGCGGTCGAGAAGTTCGACTACACCAAGGGCTACAAGTTCTCGACGTACGCCATGTGGTGGATCCGGCAGGCCATCCAGCGTGGCTTCGCCGACTCTGCCCGTACGATCCGGCTGCCCGTCCACGTGCTGGAGATGCTGTCGAAGCTGTCGCGCGTCGAGCGTGACATGCACCAGCGGCTCGGCCGGGAGCCCACGCCGGAGGAGCTGGCCGTCGAGCTGGACAAGACCCCGGACCAGATCGAGGAGCTGCTGCGGACCAGCCGGCAGCCGATCAGCCTCGACTCGACCATCGGCGAGGACGGCGAGACCCGGATCGGCGACCTCATCGAGGACGTCGACTCCCCCGAGGCGTCCGAGGTTGTGGACCGGCAACTGCTGGCCGAGCAGCTCAAGGGCGTGCTGAGCAACCTGTCGCCGCGTGAGGCCAAGATCATGAGCCTGCGCTTCGGACTGGCCGACGGCAAGCCGCACACGCTGGACGAGATCGGCAAGCACCTGGGCCTGACCCGGGAGCGGATCCGCCAGCTCGAGAAGGAGTCGCTGTCCAAGCTGCGCCACCCGAGCAACACCCGCCCGTTGCTCGACTGGGCCAGCTGAGACCTGGGCCAGCTGAGACCTGGACCGGCTGAGACCTGGACCCGGACACGAGTACGGCCCGCGTCCCCGTGAGGGGGGCGCGGGCCGTACGGCTTTCACGCCACCGGCTGATCGTCCCGCCGTCCGCCCCGGAGCCTGCGCAGGAAGGTCCCCAGCGAGGACCGGGCGCCCCGGCCCTCGCCGTCGGCGGGGGCGCCGGACCGCTGCTCGCCGGCCTCCCCGCCCGCGCTACCCGTGCTCTGCGCCTCGCTCCTGCCGCGTGGCGGGCCGTCTCCGCTCGACCGTCGCGAGTTCCAGGAAGGTGGCGTAGAGCCGCTGGAACGCCCCGCCGGAGTCCGGGCCGTCCAGCAGGCGCCACAGGTCCATCACCAGGTCGTCGCCGCGGCCGATGCTGATGCCGAACAGGTGGCCCGCGACCATCAGCGGCAGCGGCCGCCCGTACTGCGCGGACAGGTCCGCGAGCCAGACCTTCGCGGCTCCCGTGTCAGGAGCCGCGATCACCGTCGTCGCGCCGGCGTGCGGTGCCGCCGGGCAGGCTCAGCGACCTGCGGAGGCCAGGCCCTTGCGCACGTCGCGCGGGGTCAGGCGGGCGGGGTCGCCCGTCTTGCCGGCACGGGGCACCCGCGGGATGCCGCTGAGGCGGTGCGCCTCGCGCAGCGTGCGCAGCCGGTTCACCTCGTCGGTCCACAACGCGCCGTCGGGGGTGGCCCTCGCCTTGCGCCGGGCGATCCTGCTGTCGTAGGACTTCACGCCGTACGTGGCACGCTGTCCCGCCTCGGCCGCGCGCAGCGCCTCGGTCAGCGCCGTGTCGAGGCCCAGAGCCGCCTCACGGAGCTCGGGGAGCGGCACGCCCGCCGCCTTCGCCTCCTGGAACCGCCGCTGCGCCGCCCGGAGCTTGTCCAGCACGTGGTCGAAGTTCTTCCGGGTCTCCAGATCCGCGTGGTAGCGGACCTCCGCCTCCCGGCTCACCCGCGGACGGAAAAACGCCATCGTCAGCCCCTTCGTATCGGCTCGCGCATCGAACTCACGTCGCAAGCGGTAGCGTACGCGCTCCGCACGAAGGTCCGTGCCGCAGGGTGCGCCGCCCTTTACGAAGTAAGGCGAGATGTGGCAGCATGATCGCCATGCCCGCCAAGCGACCGCCCGTCCCCCTGTCCCGGGAGCGGATCATCGACGCCGCCCTGCACATCGCCGACGGCCAGGGTCTGCGCCGGCTGACCATGCGCAGGCTCGGCGACGCCCTCCAGGTGGAGGCCATGGCCATCTACCATCACCTGCCACGGGGCAAGGAGGCGCTGATGGACGCCCTCGCCGAGCACGTGACGACCGTGGAGGTCGATGCGGCCGGCGCGGCCACCTGGCAGGACAGGGCACGCGCCTGGGCCCGCGCGAGCCGCGCCGCGCTGCTGGAACACCCGGGGGTGCTGTCGCTGGCCCTGACCAAGCCCCCGAAGGGGTCGGCCCTCATCGCGATCAGGGAGCAGACCGAGCAGCTGCGCGAGTCGGGGATCGGCGACCCGGCCGGAGCGGTCCGCGCGCTACGGGCCTACGTGTTCGGCAGCGTGGCCGTGGAGGTCCAGCAGTCGGGGTGGGCCGACCCGGACGCCGAGGTGCGCGACGCGCGCACCGCCGAGGGCGAGCGCGACTTCGAGCACGGCCTCGACGCGCTGATCACCGGCCTGGGCGGCTGAGGCACCGGATTTCCGGGCCGTCCGCATCGGTTCCGCCCGGCGACCGAAATCCGTGATCTTCCGGTTACCGTGCCGTCGGCGTGTCGAGGCCGGACCGTTGCCTGCAATGGGGCATTCTTGTGTACTAGGTCACATCAGTGCGCGCGAGCCTGCTCGGGGTGCGGCCGGGTCCCCAGCCCGACCGGCGGAAATGCTCCGAACGGACTATGTCGTACGGATGCGGCCGAGCCGCAAACTGGTGTAGTCCAGTGTGGTGTTCGTCATACCGAGCGCCTCGCACCCTGAACGAGGACACTCGTGACGGCACCCGCGGGACGCCCGCAAGACAAAACGAGCGAACGAACGAAAAGACACGGAGCCCCGGCGATGTGCCCTCATGAACCGGCCTGTCCCACCGCGGACGCGAAGGACCGAGAAGCCGCCCGCACGATAGCGTGTCACCCCGAGCAGGGCTGGAGTCTGCTCTGCAACGGTGTCGTGCTGTTCGAGGACACCGGCGAACTGCTGCCGGACGGCGGCGTCATCGCCCCGCACCGCCCCACCGACATGGCCATCAGCGCCGCCTAGGCGGCAGCAGCCACTGCGCCACCACCTCGCCCACCCGGGCGGGGTCCTTCTTGAACTCGTGTCCCTCCCCCGGGAGGACCACGAGACGTGCGGCGTCCTTCTCGTCCGGCACGCCGAACGGATCCCGATCCCCGTTGACCACGAGCACGGGGGTCCCCGCCTGCCGCAGTTCTTCCGCCCGTGAGCGTTCCGGCTTCCCCGGCGGGTGCAGCGGGAACGCGAGCGCCACCACCGCCTCGGCCCCGGCGGCGCGCGCGGTGCGGCAGGCGACCCGCGCGCCGTTGCTCCGCCCGCCCTGGACGAACGGCAGGCCCGGATGGCGCTCCCGGATCGCGGCGACGATCGACAGCCACGCCTCGTCCTGCTTGACCACCGGCCCGGGCGCCCGCGCGCCGCGCAGCCGGAACGGCTGGACCACCCGGGCGACCGTGCCCCCCGCGGCGAGCACCGCGTCACGTACGGCGAGCAGGTCGGGCGCGTCCACACCTCCCCCGGACCCGTGGGTCAGGACCAGCAGCAGCCGGGGATCGGGCGCCTCGTCCACCTCGGCCAGGGCGCGGCCGTGCGGGGTCTCGATCTCCATGGCGGTGACGGTAGCGGGTCCGACCGGAGCAGGAGGAGGCGACCCTCCGATCGGAGGATGGCAGGCCCCGAGGAAGGGGACAGAATGTCAGGGTGCCGGACATCGCATCGCAGCCGCCGCCCGCGACCGGGCGCCCCGTCCCCCCGCCGCCTGCGGCGCCCTCGACCCGCGAGGACCTGCGCGCCGTCATGGCGGCCCGCCGCGACCTCGGCCCGGAGTACGAGGACGCGCTGGTCGACTCGTTCCTCGACAAGCTCGACGTGGAGATCGCCGCGCGGGTGCGTAACGAGGTGGCGGCCCACCTCAGCCGGCAGCCGCCGGGAAACCAGCCCAAGCAGAAGGACAACGGGGTCGCGGTGGCCCTGGGATCGCTGGGCATCGGCATCCCCCTGACCACGATCGCGGGGGCCGCCGGCCACCTTCCCGGCATGATCCTCGCCTGGGGCGGGATCATCGCGGTCAACGTCGCCTACGCCCTCGGCCGCCGCAACCAGCGCTGAGCCCTGCCCGGCGGGTCAGGCCTCCACGACACCTTCCATCGCGGGGCGCACGTCCCGCCCGAGGCGCAGCCGCACCTGCTCGGCGAGCGCCGTATCGGGGTGGTCGAGGCCGTAGCGCCACACGGTCTCCGCGTCGCCGTCGCGGCCGCGCAGCGGCAGCGTACGGGCCAGCAGTTCGATCGCTAGCGCGCCGGTGGCGGCGTCGGCCCCCTCCTGGCGGCTGTCCTCCACGGCCCCGGCGAACTGCGCGCACGCCATCTCCAGATGGGCCATGCCGAGCAGCACCCGCAGGCGCGCCGGGTCGGCCACCACGCTGACCGACAGCGCCTCCAGCAGGACGTCGGCGGCCCGCTCGGGCTCGCCGTCCTCCAGCAGCCGCTCGGCCATGCGCTCGACCACGACGGACAGTCCCTCGCCGGCCTCGCCGCGGTCCGGCGCGGCCTCGTCCGCGGCGAGCTCCGCGAAGATCGCGGCCGCGCCGTCGAGGTCGCCGCCCTCGGCGAGCCGGCGCGCGTGGTCGAGCCGGTCGGACCGCCGCCCGGATTCGATGGCCGTCATACAGGGGCCTCGCATGGTCGCAGGTGATGAGGAACGATCACCGCGATCTTAACGAGACCGGCCGCCGGGCGGGGCCGACATACTCAACTGATCAGTCCTCGTACGCCTCGAGGGGCGGGCAGGAGCAGACGAGGTTGCGGTCGCCGTACGCCTGGTCGATCCGGCGCACCGGCGACCAGTACTTGTCGTCCCGCAGGCCGGGCACGGGGTAGGCCGCGACCGCCCGCGAGTACGGGTGGGCCCACTCGTCGGCGGTGAGGCACTCGGCCGTGTGCGGGGCGTTGCGCAGCGGGTTGTCGGTCTTGTCGAACTCGCCCGAAGCCACCTTGGCGATCTCGCCCCGGATGGCGATCATCGCGTCGGCGAACCGGTCGAGCTCGGCCAGGTCCTCGCTCTCCGTCGGCTCGATCATGAGCGTTCCGGCGACGGGGAACGACATGGTCGGCGCGTGGAAGCCGTAGTCGATGAGGCGCTTGGCCACGTCGTCCACCGTGACGCCGGTCTCCTTGGTGATCTGGCGCAGGTCGACGATGCACTCGTGGGCGACCAGGCCGTCCCTGCCGGTGTACAGCACCGGGTAGTGCGGCGCCAGCCGCCGGGCGAGGTAGTTGGCCGAGAGGATCGCCTGCTCGGTGGCCTGCCGCAGCCCGTCGCCGCCCATCATCCTGACGTACGCCCAGGAGATCGGCAGGATGCCCGCCGAGCCGTACGGCGCGGCCGACACGTGCGCCGGGAGGTGCTCGGCGAGGTGGGCCTTGACGGCCACGGGGCCGACGCCGGGCCCGCCGCCGCCATGCGGGATGCAGAAGGTCTTGTGCAGGTTCAGGTGGGAGACGTCCGCGCCGAACTCGCCCAGCTTGGCCAGGCCCACCAGCGCGTTGAGGTTGGCCCCGTCCACGTAGACCTGCCCGCCGGCCTCGTGCACCCGCTCGCAGATCTCGACGATCGTCTCCTCGTACACGCCGTGCGTGGACGGGTAGGTCACCATGATCGCGGCGAGCGCGTCGCGGTGCTTGTCGATCTTGACGGCGAGGTCGGCGAGGTCGACGTTGCCGTTCTCGTCACATGCCACCACGACCACCCGCATGCCCGCCATGACCGCGCTCGCGGCGTTGGTGCCGTGCGCGGAGGACGGGATGAGGCATACGTCACGGCCGTCCTCGCCCCTGGAGCGGTGGTAGGACCTGATCGCCAGCAGCCCGGCGAACTCGCCCTGGGAGCCCGCGTTCGGCTGGATCGACACCCGGTCGTAGCCGGTGACCTCGGCCAGCCAGCCCTCCAGGGTCGCGATCAGCTCGGCGTACCCCTCGGCCTGTTCGGCGGGCGCGAACGGGTGGATGGAGGCGAACTCCGGCCAGGTGACGGGCTCCATCTCGGTGGTCGCGTTGAGCTTCATCGTGCACGAGCCCAGCGGGATCATCGAGCGGTCGAGCGCGATGTCCTTGTCCTGCAGGCGCCGCAGGTAGCGCAGCATGGCCGTCTCGGACCGGTAGGCGTGGAACACCGGGTGGGTGAGGAAGTCCGAGGTCCGCTGCAGACCCGCGGGGACGGCGTCGGGCGTCACCCGGTCGAGGTCCTCCACCACGACCTGCCCGACACCGAACGCCTCCCACACGGCCCTCAGGTGACCGGTGGTGGTCTTCTCGTCGCAGGCGACGCCGACGTGGTCCTCGTCCGCGAGGCGCAGGTTCACGCCCCGCTCGGCGGCGGCGGCCACGACCTGGGCGGCCCGCCCGGGCACACGGGCGAGCACGGTGTCGAAGAACTCGTCGTGGACGACCTCCACGCCGCCCTCGCGCAGCCCGGCGGCGAGCACGGCGGCGTGCCGGTGCGCCCGCTGGGCGATCCTCTTCAGGCCGTCCGGGCCGTGGTAGACGGCGTACATGGACGCCATGACCGCGAGCAGGACCTGCGCGGTGCAGATGTTGCTGGTGGCCTTCTCGCGCCGGATGTGCTGCTCGCGGGTCTGCAGGGCGAGCCGGTAGGCCGTGCGGCCGTCGGCGTCCACCGAGACGCCGACCAGACGGCCCGGCATCTGCCGCTGCAGGCCCTCGCGGACCGCCATGTAGGCCGCGTGGGGGCCGCCATAGCCCAGCGGGACCCCGAAGCGCTGGGAGGAGCCGACGGCGATGTCGGCGCCCTGCTCCCCGGGGGACTCCAGCAGGGCCAGCGCCAGCAGGTCGGCCGCGGCCACGAGCTGCGCCCCCTGGGCGTGAGCCCGCTCGGCGACCGCGCGGAAGGACGCCACCCGGCCGCTCGCGCCCGGATACTGCACGAGGACCCCGAAGCACTCGGGCAGCTCACCGGTGAGGTCGGACTCCACCAGCGTGATGCCGAGCGGCTCGGCGCGGGTCGCCAGCACGGCCTTGGTCTGCGGCAGCGCGTCGGCGTCCACCACGAACACGTCGGTCTTGGCCTTGCTCGCCCGCCGGGCCAGGGTCATCGCCTCGGCCGCGGCGGTCGCCTCGTCCAGCAGAGAGGCACCGGCGACGTCGAGACCGGTGAGGTCGGACACGACCGTCTGGAAGTTCAGCAGCGCCTCCAGCCGCCCCTGCGAGATCTCCGGCTGGTACGGCGTGTACGCCGTGTACCAGCCCGGGTTCTCCAGCACGTTGCGCAGGACGACGCCCGGCGTGATCGTGTCGTGGTAGCCGAGGCCGATCATCGGGGTCAGCACCCGGTTGCGGCCCGCGAGGGCGCGCAGTTCGGCCAGGGCCTCGGCCTCCCCCACCGCCTCGGGCAGTTTCAGCGGACCGCGCGTGCGGATCGCCTCGGGCACGGCCACGGCGACCAGGTCGGCCACCGACTCGTAGCCGACGGCCTCGAGCATCCGGGCGCGGCCGGCCTCCGAGGGGCCGATGTGACGGGTCGCGAACGGCGGAGCGGAAAGATCGCGGAGCATGGACCGATCGGTCATGACAGGGGCCTCCTGGACGGGGTCGAGACCTGCGGCGACCGCCCGCCGCCCTGGGTGGCGCGGCCGGTCGTAAAGCGGTCTCCCCCTCTGTCATCGGACCTGAGAGCTTCACCGGGCCGTCGAGCCCGGCTTTCCCCTTCGGTGAGGCGCCGCCTGGCCGGCGGGCCTGCTTTTCAGAGTCGCCTCGTCCGTGCGGTACGGATGCCTGAGAGATTCCGGGGAGGTTTGCTCCTTCGGCGCCCCTGAACGTCCAGAGGTCTCTCCCGCACGAGGTCGTCGGCCGTCTTCCACTCTACCGGCTACCCCGGATCGCCCCGACTCGCACCTTGCGCGAAGTCGGCGGCGAGACCCGCACGGCGGGCACGGACGATCGCCTCGGCCCGGTCGGCGACCGCCGTCGAGGCCGGTGCCGAGCCGCAGGCCGACCTGGGCGGCGGCCGCCGCGGGGTCGCGCCGCCGGCCGTACATGACGCGGTCGACAGCGCACTGGACGGCGGAGCGGGCAGGTGCCAAGGCGAGGGCGACGGCCCCGGTCGCGATGAGAGGCGTGGCCGACAGCCGGTTCTGCGCCAGCGCGGGCAGGCCCGCGACGATGCCCAGGTAGGCGAGAACGACGCCGAGCGTGAGCGTCCCGTACACCAGCGACCGGTTGACGATCAGCTCGATGTCGTACAGGCCGTGGCGCAGGATGGCCACGCTGGCCGCGGCCGGGATCAGCGGCAGGGTCAGCAGGAACACGGCCGTGAGGCGAGCACCGCGACCGGACCGGCCCGCCTGACTGTCATGGGCTCATCATCGGGTCACGCCGCTCCCGCGGCCAAAGGAGCGTGCTCCCAGATCGGCGTGAGCACCAGGGCCGGAACCGGGAGGCCGTCCCCACGACGGCGGGAGTCGCCCGCGCTCATCCTCGGACTCGATCGGACGGCTCTCAGATTCCGGAGGACCATCATGCGACCGGACACCGGTGCCCGCTCCACCACCGCCCCCCCGAAAGCCGCTGCGGGACGTACGCGGCTTTGGCGGACGCTGCTCGCCGTCGTCGCCCCGCTCCCCATGCTCGGCATGGGTGTCCATTACATCCTCAGCCCCGTAAACCCGCGGCCGTCACGGCGGAGATCCGGAAAGCGATGGAGGACGGACCCCGTGCAGCTGGTGGCGGGCCTGCTGTTCATCCTGGGGATCGTCGTCGGCCTGCTCCTGCTCGGCCTGGCGCTGTGGCGCAGCGGCGCGGCACCGGCCTGGGCGGGCATCCTCCTCGCGGCGGGCGGGTTCACCCACCCGTTCATGCCCGGTCACGTCGCGTCGGGCGTCGGCCTGCTGGTCACGGCCATGGGTTTCGCCGGCGTCTCCGTCGCCCTGCTGCGCATGCGCAACGACGAGTTCGACCTTCCTCCGGTCAGCCCCGCCGTGCGCGCCTGACACCGTTCGAGCCACGACCCCCGGCCTCGCCGCCTCCCGCGCGATCGCCGGGGCGTGCGCTCAGCCGGTCCTGCGGGCCTTTCTCCGGCGGGCCAGCTCGTCCGCGGGATGGTCCCCCTCCGCATCCGAGGCGGGCTCCGCGCGCTCACCCGGAAGCTCGGCCAGCGATCCCTCGACCTCGCGCCAGACCCGGCCGAGCGCGATGCCGAACACGCCCTGACCGCCCTGCAGCAGGTCGATCACCTCGTCCGCGCTCGTGCACTCGTAGACGCTCACGCCGTCGCTCATCAAGGTGATCTGGGCCAGGTCGTTGACGCCGCGGTCGCGCAGATGCCGTACGGCGGTGCGTATCTGCTGGAGGGAGACCCCTGTGTCGAGAAGACGTTTGACGACCTTCAGGACGAGGATGTCGCGGAAGCTGTACAGTCGCTGGGACCCGGATCCCTGGGCGGCCCTTATCGTCGGGAGCACCAGTTCGGTCCGGGCCCAGTAGTCGAGCTGACGGTACGTGATCCCGGCCGCCGCGCACGCCGTCGGCCCGCGGTATCCGATGCCCTGGGGCAGCGCCGTCGGCTGCTCGTCGAACAGCAGACCCTGTTCGCCGGCGCGCTCGCGCGCCGCCTGCCGAACCGGGTCGTGCTGGCCGGCCGACTTACCCTCGCCGCTGCTGACCGCCACTGCGGACCTCCGGCTTTCTCTCATCCCACGGTCTGATCTGGGGGTTCGTGAATTACAACCGTGGTTTCCCTTGCACCGTAGGACCGGGGCCATCGTCAGTCAACGACCCCGTCCGGCGCGTCGTGAAGCGTAATCTCCCGAAATCGTCCGGCACGTCAGCCCGCCCTGCCGAAGTCTTCCGGCGTGATTTTGTCCAGGAACTCGCGGAACTTCTCCACTTCGTCTTCCTGGTCGTCGGGCATGCTCACGCCCGCCTCCTGGATCACGTCCTCACTCGCGTAGATCGTCGCACCCGTACGCAACGCCAGCGCGATCGAGTCCGAAGGACGGGCGCTGACCTCCACGCCGTTGGAGAAGACCAGGTCGGCGAAGAAGATTCCATCGCGGAGCGCGACGATGTTGACGGTGCGCAACCGCACCCCCAAGGCCTCAATCACGTCACGGAACAAGTCGTGGGTCAGCGGCCGGGGCGGCGGCTCCTCCGCCTGGGCCAGCGCGATAGCGGTCGCCTCGGTCATGCCTATCCAGATCGGAAGGTACCGATCGCCGCTCGTCTCCTTCAGGAGCACGATCGGCTGGTTGGTGGGCATCTCAACGCGAACCCCCACGACCTCCATCTGCAACACGGGCGGCTCCGTCTCAAGCGTCGCGGCATATCACCAGGCATTCAACGTAACACCCACGGAGGAGCGGATGTGCCGGTCACCGCCCCAGAACGCCGCGAACACTCCCACGCAGTAACGCATTGTGCACTTCCTGGAGAAGTCCGGAGATCTCCCGCGCGGTCTCGTCCGCCTCCGCGATCGCCCCCGGCGCCTTACGCCGCAGCAGCGGGGCCACCGCCTGCTCGATCAGGCCGGCCTCCCGCTCCACCGCCGCCCGGACCGCTCTCAGGTGCCGCGCCCGCAGGCCGAACCGCGACAGCGCCCCCACGCTGCGCGCGATCTCCAGCGCCTCCCCGTCGTACCGGCGCGCCACGGCGGCGACCAGGCCGAAGCTCTCCATCTCGGCCAGGGTCTCCTCGTCGATGCCCGCGGCCTCGATGAGCTCCTCCCGGCTGAGACGCACGGGCGGGACGCCGTCGGAGACGACGGCGTGCGGACGGGCCGCCTGCTCGTCCAGCTGGTCCTTGATGACCCGCAGCGGCAGGTACTGGTCGCGCTGCGCCCGCAGGATGTACCGCAGGCGCTCGACGTCGTTGTAGGTGAACTTGCGGTACCCCGACGGGCTCCGCTGGGGCTCGATCAGCCCCTCACCCTCCAGAAACCGGATCTTGGAGACGGTCACGTCCGGGAACTCGCCCTGCAGCAGGGCGAGCACCTCCCCGATGCTCATGAACGCCCGTACGGCCTGCGCGCTCATGACTCCTCCTCCTCAGCGATCACAGCCCTCCGGGACCACGCGTGAGGAACACCAGCCGGAACTTGCCGATCTGCACCTCGTCCCCGCCCTGCAGCGGCGACTCCTCGATGCGCTCCCGGTTGACGTAGGTGCCGTTGAGGCTGCCCACGTCACGAACGGTGAACTGGCCCCCACGCCGGTAGAACTCCACGTGCCTTCTGGACACGGTCACATCGTCCAGGAAAATGTCGCTTTCCGGGTGGCGACCCGCCGTAGTGAGGTCGCTGTCGAGCAGAAACCGGCTGCCGGCGTTCGGGCCCCGCATGACCACCAGGAGAGCCGTGCCGGGAGGCAGCTGCTCGACCGCCGCCCTGTCCGGCAGAAGCGTCTGGCCCGTCTCCGCCTCGAGCGCCTCGAGCGAGATCGTCGAGGTCGTGTCGGCCGCGACGGGCGCGGGAGCGCTCAGCGGCGAACCACATCGTGAACAGAAACGGGCATCCTCGGGGTTGGCATGACCGCACTGCGTGCAGTAGACGCTGGGCATCGAACGGCTCGGCCTCTCTCACGACTTGCTCTAGGACTAGCTCAAACTGCGAATGCCGCAACTTACGCTGATCAGGCACAAAGGTCAAGACCGCGACTGGGCGCGGACTGACCAACGCTACAGCCAGCGGCGGTTCAATGTCATCTAGCTCCGGCCGCTTGTTCGACGACGTGGGCCCAGCGTTCCAGGAGGGCCTGGGCGGTGTCCATGTCGTGGCCCTCGGCCCACAGGTGGGTGACGGCCTCGGCGGGGTCGGGCAGGACGAGCGCCCAGCTGCCGTCGTCCTCCACGACGCGGACGCCGTCGGTGGTGTCGAGGCGGTGGCCCTCGGCCGCCTCGACGACCGAGCGCATCACCGCGCCCTTGTGGGCCCAGGGCGTCGGGACGGTCCGCTTGAGCAGCTTGGCCTCCGGGATCCGGGCGTCGATCTGGCTGAGCGACAGCCGGGTGCGCGCGACCAGGCCGAGCAGGCGCAGGAACACCGCCAGGCCGTCCACGGTGGGCGCGAACTCCGGGACGATGAAGCCGCCCTTGCCGTCGCCGGCGAAGATCGTGTCGGGGTGCCGGGCCGCCTGCGTCAGCGTGTCCAGGCTCGTGGCCGTCCAGTCGACCTGCACGCCGTGGAAGCGGCACACCATCTCCGCCACCCGGGTCGTGGTGACCGGCAGGGCCACCCGCCCGCCCCGCCGCTCGGCCGCGACCAGGTCGAGCACGACGAGCAGCGCGCGCTCCTCGCTGATGAGCTGGCCCATCTCGTCCACCAGGGAGACCCGCTCCCCCACGGGGTCGAACCGCACGCCGAAGGCGGCCCGCGCCGAGGCCACCAGCTCCGCCAGGCGCTGCAGGTCGCGGCGGCGCTCGGCCAGCGTCTCGGTGGGCGAGGCGTCGTCGAGGCGGTTGTTCACGGTCAGCACGTCGACCCCGGCCCGGCCGAGCAGGCTCGGCAGCACGAGCGAGGAGGTGCCGCCCGCGCAGTCGACCACGACCTTCATCTCCGTGTCCTTCACGCCGGACATGTCGATGCAGGCCAGCAGCTCCCGGGCGTAGGTGTCGACGGCGCGGGCCGGGAAGGTCAGCTCGGCGATCTCGCCGGGGAAGGCGCGGCGGTACTCCTGCCGGGAGAAGACCCGCTCCAGCTTGCGCTGGGCCGCCTGGGACAGGTCGGCCCCCGTCTCGTCCATGAAGACGATGTCGACGCTCTGCGGATCGCCCGCCGTGGTGCGCACGGCGATGCCGCCCCGGACGTTCTCGCGGGAGGTGTTGAACCGGGCGACCGGCAGGGCGGCGGCCTCCAGGTCGACCACGTTGATCGCGCTGGAGTTCAGCGCGCTGATCACCGCCCGCTTGAGCGCCCGCGCCGCGCGTGAGGCGTCGCGGGAGGTGACGACCGTGTCGCCCTTGCGCAGCGTCGTGGCGTACGCGCTGGCCAGCCGTACGCACAGCTCCGGGGTGATCTCGACGTTGACCAGCCCGGAGACCCCGCGGGGGCCGAACAGGCTGCGCTGGCCGCGCGACTCCCAGATGACGCTGGTGTTGACGACCGTGCCCGCCTCGATCGTCTTGAACGGGTAGATCTTCACGCCGGAGGAGACGTACGCCTCGGCCTCGATGACGCACTCGTCGCCGACGACCGCGTTCTCCTCGATCCTGGCGCCGGTCATCACGTCGGTGTTCTTGCCGATCACGCACCCGCGCAGGTGGGCGGCCGGGCCGACGTACACGTTGTCGCTGACCACCGCGCGGTGCAGGAACGCGCCCTCCTTCACGACGGCGTTGCTGCCGAGCACGGTGTACTCCCGCAGTTCGGCGCCGGCCTCGACCTTGGCGTAGTCGCCGACGTAGAGAGGGCCCTTGAGCACCGCGTCGGGGTCCACGGACGCGCCCTCGGCGGCCCACACGCCCGGCGCCAGTTCGAAGGCGTCGAAGTCGACCTTGACCTTGCCCTCCAGCACGTCGGCCTGGGCCTTGAGGTAGCTCTCGTGCGTGCCGACGTCCTCCCAGTAGCCCTCGGCCACGTAGCCGAACAGCCGGCAGCCGCGTTCGAGCAGCCTGGGGAAGATGTCGGACGACCAGTCGACCGACTGGCCGGGGGCGATCTCGTCGAGGACCGACGGCTCCATGACGTAGATGCCGGTGTTGACCGTGTCGGAGAACACCTGGCCCCAGGTGGGCTTCTCCAGGAAGCGCTGGATGCGGCCGTTCTCGTCGACGATGATGATCCCGAACTCCAGCGGGTTGGGCACGCGCTTGAGCCCGATGGTGACCAGCGCCCGGTTCTCGCGGTGGAAGCGGAGCATGTCGGTCAGGTCGATGTCGGTGAGCGCGTCGCCCGAGATGACCAGGAACCGGTCGTCGCGGAGCTTGTCGGCGGCGTTCTTCACGCTGCCCGCCGTGCCGAGCGGGACCTCCTCGGTGGCGTAGTGGAGGGTCATGCCCAGTTCGTCGCCGTCGCCGAAATAGTTGCGGATCAGGGCGGCCAGGAACTGCACGGTGACCACGGTCTCGGTGAACCCGTGCCGCTTCAGCAGCCGGAGCACGTGTTCCATGATCGGCCGGTTGATGATGGGGAGCAGGGGCTTGGGCTGGTTGGCGGTCATCGGCCGCAGCCGTGTCCCCTCCCCGCCCGCCATGACGACGGCCTTCACGGGTCACCCCTTCGTTAGCTGGCGCACCTGTACGACATACAACACCCCCGCCCACCAATACAGACCAGTTCCCCAGATGGCGAAGGCCCATCCGAAGATCGCGGCAATCTCGGCGTACCAGCCCTCGTGCGAGGCGAGGAACAGCAGCGGGAACGCGTACATGAGGGCGGCCGTGCCCGCCTTGCCGAGGAAGTGGACGGGCAGGGCAGGGCCGTACCCGTGCCGCCGCAGCAGGGGCGGGATCCACAGCATCAGCACGTCGCGCAGCGGCACCGCGAGCGCCAGCCACCAGGGGACCACGTCCCGCAGGACCAGGCCGACCAGGGTGGCGAGGATGTAGAGGCGGTCGGCGAGCGGGTCGATGAGCCGGCCGAGCCTGCTGATCTGGTTCCAGGCGCGGGCGAGCTTGCCGTCGAGCCAGTCGCTGAAGCCCGCGAGCGCCAGCAGCGCGATGGCCCATCCGTCGGCATGGGGACCCAGCACGAGCCAGAGGAAGACGGGGACGCCGAGCAGCCGCAGGGCGCTCAGCAGGTTGGGCACCGTCCAGATCCGGTCCTCGGCAGCGTTCACGCCCCGAACCCTACATGCCGCGCTTGCTGCCGCTTCCCGGAGGATCCACGGGGTTGAACGCCGTGTCGACCAAGCCGAACCGGTGCGCCAGCACCGCCGCCTGGGTGCGGTTGCGCAGCCCCAGCTTCTCGATGAGCGCGGCGACGTGGCTCTTGACCGTCGTGACGCCCACGTGCAGCCGGTCGGCGATCTCGGCGTTGGACAGGCCCACCCCGACCAGGGTGAGCACCTGCGCCTCACGCTCGGTGACGCCGGGCGGCAGCGGCGCCGCCTGACGCTCGGCGGCCAGGGCCCGTTCGACGACGCGCCGCAGCACGGACGGCGCGAGCGGGGGCTCCCCCGCCGCGGCCCGCCGTACGGACTCGACCATGCGGGCGGGCGGGTCGTCCTTGACCAGGAACCCGAGCGCGCCCGCGCCCAGGGCGGCGTAGAGGCTCGCGTCCTCGGAGAAGGTGGTGAGCACGACGATCCGGGCGGACGGCTGGGCCGCGAGGATCCTGCGGGTGGCCTCAAGGCCGTCGACGCGCGGCATCCGCAGGTCCATCAGCACCACGTCGGGGCGGTGCCGCTCGGTCAGCCGTACGGCCTCGGCCCCGTCGGCGGCCTCCCCGCACACCTCCATGTCCCCGGCCGCCTCCAGCATCATCCGGACGCCCGCGCGCACCAGGGCCTGGTCGTCGGCGACCACGACGCGGATCACGCGAACCTCCCCATCTTGCGGCACGCCGATCGGCTCTCGCCCGGGACGGGCAGCGAGGCGGTCAGCCGCCAGCCGCCGTCCCCGGCCGGTCCCGCGGTGACGTGCCCGCCGAAGGCGCGGGCCCGCTCCCGCATGCCGGCGATGCCCTGGCCGTGGGACGGCAGCGTCTCCGGGGGACGGGAGGTGCCGGGGCCGTTGCGCACCTCCACCGTCAGCGCGTCCGGGCGCATCGCCACGCTGACCTCCGCGCGGGCTCCCGGCCCCGCGTGTTTGAGCACGTTCGTCAGTCCCTCCTGGACGATCCTCGCCGCCGACGCCCGCACCACCAGCGGGGCCCGCTCCGCCTCGGCCGACAGGCGCAGGTCCACCAGCAGCCCGGCCGCCGACATCCGGGCCACGGCGTCGCGCAGCACGTCGTCCGGGTCGGCGAGCATGTCGGCGAGCGCGAGATCGGCGCCCGGATCCGGGCCGGGGCCGGGG